>JBAVTI010000521.1:0-1727 GCA_049696055.1 Paracoccaceae bacterium
GGTCAGGGTGGGTCCGGTGATTACTTGATCGCCAAGGGCGGCAAAGAAGTTGTGACTGTCGTTGATGGCCAGCGCAGCGGCGGAGTTCAGGCCCTGCGTTGCAGCCGTTTGCAGCGTGACGGGGGAAATTACCGCCCCGGCCACTTCGGCGGCACCATCGACGCCGTCGGTATCGCAGGCGATGGCGTGAATGCCAGGTGTGCCGTTCAGTGCAAGGGCAAGAGCGAGGGCGTATTCGGCATTGGGGCCCCCGATGCCGGTGCCTGTGCGCGTCACCGTCAACTCGCCACCTGATAGCAGCAGAAGGGGGGCAGCACCGGGTTTCAAGCGGGCACGCAGGGTCAGGGCATGGGCGGCATGTTCGGCGGCAACGCTACGAGCTTCGCCCTCCAGTGCATCGCCAAGGATTTGCACCTCGCAGCCATGCGCCCGGGCCAAGTCGGCGGCAGCGGCAAGGGATTGGGCGGGGGCGGCGATGATGCGGTTTGTCGTGCGCGACAGGCGCGGATCGTGGGGCGGGATGACGGTGCTTTCGCCAAGGGCGGCGTCTATCGACGGCGGCGTGGCGATATGCCACTGCGCCAGCACCGCGCGGGCGTCTTCGGCGGTGGTGGTGTCGCCAACCGTGGGGCCAGAGCCGATGAAGGCGCGGTCGTCGCCCGGCACATCCGAGATCATCAGGGCAAGCACTTGGGCCGGATAGGCGGCGGCGGCAAGCTGGCCGCCTTTGACGCGCGAGAGGTGTTTGCGCAGGGTGTTCATCGCAGAAATCGGCGCGCCCGAGGCCAGCAGAGCGGCGTTGATCGCTTGCTTTTCCGCCAGCGTGATTGTGCCTGCGGGTTGCACAAGCAACGCAGAAGCCCCACCGGAAATCAGCGCGAGGACGAAGTCGTTTTCGGTTAAGGCACTGATAATAGTTAGCATTCTGGCGGTGGCACGCAGGCCCGCAGCGTCTGGCACCGGGTGGGCTGCCTCGACGATTTCAATGCCTTTGCAGGGGCGGGCATAGCCGTAGCGGGTGATCACGAGGCCTTCGCAGGGCCCCCATGCGGCCTCTACCGCTTCGGCCATGCGCGCACTGGCTTTGCCCGCGCCGATGACGATCACGCGGCCTGAGGGCTTGGGTGGCAGGTGTTGGGCGATACTGCGCATCGGATCGGCGACGGCTACGGCGCGGTCGAACAGGCTGCGCAGGAAGGCGGCGGGGTCGGTCATGCAATGACCCCGCTGCTGGATTGCCGGATGATCAGCTCGACCCCGGCGCGGGTTTCGGGGGCAGGGTGATGGCCGTTTTCCAGCCAGTTCAGCATGGTGCTGGCGGTGTGGCGGGCAAAGCCAGCGATGTCGCAGCGCACCGAGGAAAGCTGGGGCCAAACCTGCGCGCATTCCTCGATATCGTCAAAGCCGACAAGGCGGAATCTGTCGCCAGCGGGGCGGCCAAGTTCGGCAAGGCCCGAGATCATGCCAAGGGCCACGAGGTCGTTAAAGCAGATGGCGGCGTCAATTTCCGGATGGTCGCGAGTAAGGATTCGTGCGGCTTCGCGCCCAAACGACCGCGAAGCGCGGCCGTGCAGGGTGAACGGGGTCAGACCTTGCTCTGCCATGATCTCGAGGTAGCCCGACATGCGTTCCTGAGTGATCGGGCGGCCCTCGAAGCCCCCGATGAAGGCGATGTTCTTGGCGCCGGTGTCGACAAGGTGTTGGGTCGCAAGCCGCCCGCCGTGGAC
>JBAVTI010000522.1:0-20181 GCA_049696055.1 Paracoccaceae bacterium
GTTTTCATGGAAAAACCGGATCGCGCGGCGATTGATGCCGTGGCGCAGGGGTCGGTTATCTTGGTGGAGAACACAAGGTTCAGCCCGATGGAAGAGGCCAACGATCCGCGCATGGCGCAGTTTCTGGCAAGTTTGGGCGATATTTATTGCAACGATGCGTTCTCGGCGGCGCACCGCGCCCATGCCTCGACCGAAGGGGTGGCGCATCTGTTGCCGTCTTGTGCGGGGCGGTTGATGGCGGCGGAACTAAAGGCGCTGGAAGCGGCGTTGGGCAAGCCTGCGCGGCCGGTGGTGGCGGTGGTGGGCGGGGCCAAGGTATCGACCAAGCTGGAGTTGCTGGGGAATTTGGTGACAAAGGTTGATCATCTGGTGATCGGTGGCGGCATGGCCAATACGTTTTTGGTGGCGCAAGGGGTTGAGGTGGGTAAATCGCTGGCCGAGCGCGATATGGCGGCGACGGCGCTGGAGATCATTGGCAAGGCAGCGGCGGCGGGCTGTGTGATCCATCTGCCGATTGATGCGGTGGTGGCGTGGGAGTTCAAGGCGGGGGCCAAAAACAAGGTGGTGCCGGTTGGGGAATGCCCAAGTGATGCGATGATTTTGGATGCGGGGCCTGCCACGGTGGCGGCGCTGGCCAAGCTGTTTGCCAGTGCCAAGACCTTGATCTGGAACGGGCCGTTGGGCGCATTTGAGATCGAGCCGTTTGATGCGGCAACCAATGCAGCGGCGCGGCAGGTGGCGGCGTTGACACGCGCGGGTGGGTTGATCTCGGTCGCCGGGGGCGGTGATACGGTGGCGGCGCTGAACAAGGCCGGAGCGGCGGATGATTTCACCTTTATCTCGACCGCGGGCGGCGCGTTTCTGGAATGGATGGAGGGCAAGGAATTGCCCGGTGTTGCCGCATTGATGGGCTAAGAGCGGGGAAAATGGCTGTTGGTGCAGTATGTTAGCGCCAACAGCATTGCGCGGCGGATTGCAGGGTTTTATGGGCAAGCAAAGCCATTGCCCCTGAAAGGACCATAGGATGCGCGCGACCAAGCAAGTTCAGAAGATTCTGGCCAATTATGAAGGCGAAACCCCCGGCGTGAAGGCAAATCTGTGCCGCATGTTGATGGAGGGCAAGCTGGGTGGCACCGGCAAGATGATCATTCTGCCGGTGGATCAGGGGTTTGAACATGGCCCGGCACGGAATTTTGCGGTGAATCCGGCGGGCTATGATCCGCATTACCATTACCAGCTGGCGATTGATGCGGGGTTGAATGCCTTTGCCGCGCCACTGGGCATGCTGGAAGCCGGGGCGGATACCTTTGCCGGGCAGATCCCGACGATTCTGAAGCTGAACTCGGCCAATTCCTTGATGTCGGATACGGCGGGAAAAAATCAGGCGGTGACCGGGTCGGTGGACGATGCGCTGCGGCTGGGCTGTGCGGCGATCGGGTTCACGATCTATCCGGGCAGCGATTGCGCCTTGGACATGTTTGAAGAAATCCGCGAAATGCGCAAAGAGGCGGCGGCATCGGGTGTGGCGACGGTGATCTGGTCGTATCCGCGCGGCGAGGCAATTTCAAAGGACGGCGAGACGGCGATTGATGTGGCGGCCTATGCGGCGCAAATCGCGGCCTTGCTGGGCGCGCATATCATCAAGATCAAGCTGTCGACCGACCATCTGATGCTGGCCGAGGCAAAGAAGGTTTATGAGAAAGAAAAGATCGACATTGCCACCCAGGCGGCGCGGGTGAAGCATTGCATGGATGCAAGCTTTGCCGGGCGGCGGATCGTGGTGTTTTCGGGTGGCGCTGCCAAGGGCGCAGATGCGGTCTATGACGATGCCCGCGCCATTCGCGACGGCGGCGGCAATGGATCAATCATCGGACGCAATTCGTTCCAACGCAGCCGCCCGGATGCCTTGGCGATGCTGGCCAAACTGGTGGATATCTACAAAGGGCGTGCCTGATACGCAGATATCAGCTTGGGGTTGTTGCTTGCGTACCAGCGCAAGGAATGGCCCCAAGTAATTGAGCGCGGCTGCTTTTTTAGGATTCACAAAGCGAATCGCTTGTGGCATATTGTGGCATCTGCCCCCGCGAAATGAGGGGTGGGACCAGAGGCAGACCCGATGACAATCACCCATACCCGCCCCGCTGTTGGCACCATTGCGATCTTTGTGCTGGCATTCATGCTGGGGTCATACTTTACCTTTGCCGCCGTGCAGGGCGATTACGGTGTGTTTCGTCAGGTACAGATCGAAGCCGAGGCCGAGGCCCTGCGGGCAGAACGTGACAAGCTGCAACTGGCACTGGCGGAAATGCAAAACCGCACCCATCGGCTATCGGACGAATTTCTGGATCTTGATCTGCTGGATCAGCAGGCCCGCGATGTGCTGGGCTATATTCGCGCCGATGAAATCGTGATCCGCTGATCCTTGTGTCAGGCGGCGAGAGCCTCCGGCGGGGATATTTTTGAACAGAAGATCGGGTTTGCGGCGGCTTTCGCCGTGGAAAAGTGGCGTTCAAATTTTACTCGCCCTTTTTTTCTCGATAAGGTAAGGATAGTTTAACACTAAACTAGTTTTACTTGCGAGGGAGGACAGCCGCGATGGCCACCAAGAAATCGCCCGAGAAATCAAATATTTCGAAGGATGAACTGCTGCGATTTTACCGAGAGATGCTGTTGATACGGCGATTCGAGGAAAAAGCCGGTCAGCTTTATGGAATGGGTCTGATTGGCGGTTTCTGCCATTTGTATATCGGGCAAGAGGCGGTGGTTGTCGGTCTTGAGGCTGCGGCCAAAGAGGGCGACAAGCGGCTGACATCGTATCGCGACCATGGGCATATGTTGGCCTGCGGCATGGACCCGAAAGGCGTGATGGCCGAATTGACGGGCCGCGAGGGCGGCTATTCGCGCGGCAAGGGCGGCAGCATGCACATGTTCTCGAAAGAGAAGAATTTCTATGGCGGCCATGGCATCGTGGGCGCGCAGGTGCCGCTGGGTGCAGGCTTGGCGTTTGCTGACAAGTATCTGGGCAATGACAACGTGACCTTCGCCTATTTCGGCGATGGGGCGGCGAACCAGGGGCAGGTCTATGAGACCTATAACATGGCAGAGCTGTGGAACTTGCCGGTGATTTTCGTCATTGAAAACAATCAGTACGCCATGGGCACCAGCATGAAGCGCTCGACCAAGAGCCCGTCGATGTGGGAACGCGGCGCAGCCTATGGCATCAAGGGCGAGGCGGTGGACGGCATGGATGTGCTGGCGGTGAAGGCGGCTGCGGAAAAGGCGGTGGCCTTCTGCCGTGCGGGCGAAGGCCCCTATATTCTTGAGATGATGACCTATCGTTATCGCGGGCACTCGATGTCTGACCCGGCGAAATACCGCACCCGCGAGGAGGTGCAGAAGATGAAGGACGAAAAGGACGCCATCGAACATGTGCGCGACCTGTTGTTGCAGGGCGGGCTGGTGTCGGATGAAGACCTGAAGGCGATTGATAAGGATATCAAGGCCATCGTCAATGAGGCGGCGGAATTCGCCAAAGAAAGCCCGGAGCCCGCCTTGAGCGAGCTTTGGACCGACATTTACGCCTGAGGGGGATAGACTGATGGCAACGCAAGTATTGATGCCGGCACTGTCGCCCACGATGGAAGAGGGCACTTTGGCGAAATGGTTGATCAAGGAAGGTGATGTGGTCAAGTCGGGCCAGATCATCGCCGAGATCGAGACCGACAAGGCGACAATGGAGTTCGAGTCTGCGGATGACGGGATTGTGGGCAAGATCCTGATCGCGGAAGGCACGGCCGGGGTGAAGGTGAATACACCGATTGCCGTGCTGGTAGAGGCGGGGGAATCGGCGGATGCGGCCCCTGCCCCGGTGGCTGCGGCGGTTGCGGCGCCTGCTGCTGTGGTGGCGGTGGCGGTGGCTGCTACGGCTCCGGTGGTGGTGAAGATTGCGCAATCGCCCGACTGGCCGGAAGGCACGGCAATGAAGACCATGACCGTGCGCGAGGCATTGCGCGAGGCGATGGCCGAAGAAATGCGCGGCAATCCCAATGTGTTCCTGATGGGCGAGGAAGTTGGCGAGTATCAGGGGGCCTATAAGATCAGCCAGGGATTGCTGGATGAGTTTGGCCCCAAGCGGATCATCGACACGCCGATTACCGAGCATGGATTTACCGGCCTGGCGGTTGGGGCGGCGTTTGGCGGGTTGAACCCGATTGTCGAGTTCATGACCTTTAACTTTGCCATGCAGGCGATTGACCACATCATAAACTCGGCGGCGAAGACCTTGTATATGTCGGGCGGGCAGATGGGATGCTCGATCGTATTTCGCGGGGCCAATGGTGCTGCGGCGCGGGTTGGCGCCCAGCATAGTCAGGATTACGCGGCCTGGTATGCGATGGTGCCGGGGTTGCGGGTGGTGATGCCCTATTCGGCGTCAGATGCGAAGGGGTTGCTGAAACAGGCGATCCGCGATCCGAACCCGGTGATCTTTCTTGAGAATGAGATCCTTTATGGCCGGTCATTCGAGGTACCGGTGCTGGATGATTTCACCATTCCGTTCGGTAAGGCGCGGGTATGGCGTGAAGGCACCGATGTGACGATTGTCAGTTTCGGGATCGGTATGACCTATGCGCTGGATGCAGCCGAGGCTTTGGCCAAGGATGGAATTTCCGCCGAGGTGATTGATCTGCGCACGTTGCGGCCGATTGATTATGACACGGTGCTGGCGAGCGTGATGAAGACCAACCGCTGTGTGACAGTCGAGGAAGGCTGGCCTGTGGGGTCGATTGGCAACCATCTGTCGGCAACGATCATGGAAAAGGCGTTTGATTATCTTGATGCGCCGGTAATCAATTGTACCGGCAAGGATGTGCCAATGCCCTATGCCGCCAATCTTGAAAAGCTGGCTTTGGTGACGACCGCCGACGTGGTCGCCGCTGTCAAATCTGTTTGCTACCGGTAAGGGGGTCAAAATGGCTGTTCAAATCTTGATGCCCGCGCTTTCTCCGACGATGGAGGAAGGCACGCTGGCAAAATGGTTGGTCAAAGAGGGTGATGTGGTAAAATCGGGCCAGATATTGGCCGAGATTGAAACCGACAAAGCGACAATGGAATTTGAAGCGGTCGATGAAGGGATCGTGGGGAAAATTCTGATCGCGGAAGGCACGGCAGGGGTGAAAGTGAACACGCCGATCGCGGTGATCGTGGAGGAAGGCGAAAGCGCCGATACGGTCCCGGCAGCGAAGACCACATCCGTTGCAGTTGCGGCACCTTCAGTGACCGCGACGGTGTTATCAACCCCCGCCATCGTTGTAGCCAAAGCGGCGGGGGCACGGGTATTTGCCTCGCCCCTGGCACGGCGGATCGCAGCTGAGAAAGGCCTTGACCTGACTTTGGTGCAGGGGTCTGGCCCGCATGGCCGAATTGTGAAGGCGGATGTTGCCGACGCAAGTCCAGTTAGCGTCTCGGCTGTGGCGGTTGAAGCTGCGGGAGGTGTGCCGACCGCATCCCCTGCCCCAGCTTTGCCATCCGGTGCTTCGGCCGAAACCGTGATGAAAATGTTTGCCGACCGATCATACGTCGAGGTACCGCTGGACGGCATGCGGAAGATTATTGCCGCCCGCCTTACCGAGGCCAAACAGACGATCCCGCATTTCTACTTGCGCCGCGACGTGCAGCTTGATGCGCTTATTGCGTTCCGTGAGACGTTGAACAAGCAGCTAGAGGGCCGTGGAGTGAAGTTGTCGATCAATGACTTCATAATCAAGGCCTGTGCCAATGCTTTACAGGCGGTACCGAACGCCAATGCCGTATGGGCGGGGGATCGTATTCTACGCCTGAAGCCTTCGGATGTGGCAGTGGCGGTTGCAATCGAAGGTGGCTTGTTCACCCCGGTGCTGCGCGATGCACATCAAAAATCACTGACGGCGTTGTCATCCGAGATGAAGGATTTAGCAACGCGGGCTAAGACCCGGAAGTTGGCTCCGCAAGAGTATCAGGGCGGAAGCTTCGCGATCTCGAATCTGGGCATGATGGGCATCGACAGCTTCGACGCAGTGATCAACCCGCCGCACGGGTCAATTCTGGCGGTTGGAGCCGGGGTGAAAAAGCCGGTTGTCGGCAAGGATGGCCAGATTGGCGTCGCAACGGTGATGTCGATGACGCTATCGGTGGATCATAGGGTGATCGACGGCGCATTGGGGGCCGAGTTTCTGAAAGCAATCATCGAAAATCTGGAAAATCCTTTGGCAATGCTAGCCTGAAAACCCCTCAAATGAAAAATGCCCGGAGCAATTCCCCGGGCATTTTTGATCTTGAAGGATCATCAAAGATCGCCGTTGATCACCTGATCCATCATTGTTGACGGCTGCGAACAGCCGGCCTCGCCAACAACCCGAGCGGGCACTCCTGCAACGGTCTTGCAGGGCGGGATGTCCTGTAAAACGACGGAACCCGCGGCAATCCGCGAGCAATGGCCGACCGTAATATTTCCCAGAACCTTGGCCCCAGCTCCAATCATCACGCCATCGCCGATCTTGGGATGCCGGTCGCCATCTTCTTTGCCGGTGCCCCCAAGCGTCACCGAATGCAGCATTGAGACATTGTCTCCAACGACAGCAGTTTCACCGATGACAATAGAATGGGCATGGTCAATCATGATGCCCCAACCCATTTTCGCCGCGGGATGAATATCCACTCCAAACACCTCAGAAACCCGCATTTGCACGAAATAAGCGAGATCAATGCGCCCTTCCGTCCAAAGCCAATGGCCAATCCGATAGGCTTGAACTGCCTGATAGCCTTTAAAAAACAAGATTGGCTGCAGATAGCGGTGGCATGCCGGATCGCGTTCAAACACTGCCATCAGATCGGCGCGAGCGGCTTGGCCTAACTGCGGTTCTGAAAGATACGCCTCATCTGCTATTTCGCGAAGAATTTGTTCACTCATTTCGCCCGATGCCAATTTCAAAGAAAAACGATACGCAAGGGCACGTTCCATCGTGTGGTGATGCAGTAGACTGGAATGGATCAAGCCGCCCAACAGTGGCTCGACACGGATTGCATCAACAGCCTCATCGCAGACCCGCTGCCAAACCGGATCAATTGCCGACATCCTTAGTTTTGTCTCAGCCATGCTAGCCTCCGTCTTTTCTTGATCCTAACATATTGGATACACCAACGACAGATCGGCAATGTTAATTTGCGGAATGCGATTTTCGGCTCGCTCGATCCAGCAAAGCTTCAACAACCGTCCGCATGGCAGCCAAATACTTCATATCTGACCAGAAGGGCTCGCAAATTTGAGGTAAACTAGTCGCGCGTGCCATCAAACTTCCGTTCCCCCAGACGGAATGCGGTCGGCCAAGCCTTTTGAAGACCACATGTGCGCAATGTGCTTGCTCCAACATTCGCAACATCAAAGGCATTTGCTCTGCGTCTGGAACTGCCAGCAACGCGCGCGCTGCTGCCACAACGTCTCCCAATAGGACAGTGCGCATCGACCGCATCCATTCGCTTAAGAGGTCATCGAGATTGATCGGAAAACGCCCGGGCCAAAGCGTGCGGAAATTTGTGCCACTGCAACTTGATAGACACCAGAAATCCCATCCCCGGATCGCTGCGCTGCAGTGTAAATCCATATCGGAGCTTCAACTATCACCTCTTTGACGATGATTTCGTTGCTAATCAATCGCACCATGTAGCGTTCAAACTCCTCGCCAATCGGCACTTCAATCGACTGCCAACTGTCTCCGTCGATTCGTGTGCGTCTGACCCAAGAAAAACCTATGTCGCCATTTACGGCTTCACTTGCGGTCAGATGCCCTGGCGCATAGGGTCGCAATCCGATGCCATCGAATGCAGCCACTCGATGAACAACTGCCGGATCGTCATATCCACGTCCTGCAGCACCGATGCGATAGTGCCGTGCCAATCCGCGCGCAGAATAAGCAAGATCGATCTGCTGAACCGCACCATTCATAAGCACCACTTTGCTTCCAATCGGCCATACTCCTGGCATGATACCGTCGCTGCCAAGCTGTCCCCGCAAACGTGTCGCCAAGTCATAAGTACGCGGAGCCACGAGCGTGGCCGTCCGAAACTGAAGCACTTCCCAACGATCAGAAGAACCGTCACCAATTGCCAAAGCGTTGGCCCCGTTCAACACAGCTAACTCCGATGCCGAACTCAAGGTGCCTGACGATACTCGGACTCGCAGTGGCTCGCCACGATCCCATATACCCGGCCTCGCTGAAATCAGAACTGACTCCGTCTGGCCGATCACTGCAGAAGCCGCGATTAATCGATTGAACTCATAGCCATCGTCTTCCTGCGCGCTCCAGACCGCCACTGAGCCGGGCCAAGGACGTGCCGAAACTGCTATATGCGGCGCATGTGGCACTTCTTCTCCGGTCAACAACGGAAGATCCATGAACAAAGAAAACGTCGGTACTGGTGCCACAAATGCCCTCGGCGTTACCCGTTCTTCAAAAGCATCACTTGGGCGATAAACCCCCGGTTCGACTCGCACTGCCTCAATCAATTGCATGTCTGCCTGCTCAACTCGGTCAATGCGGTAGTGGGCACCCTCTAGCGTCACAACATCCCCCGCTCCAAGATGCCCCGAGGATTTGGGGAGTGCGAAACGGGCACTGTCGCGTGCAACACGTGCTTCGGCTAACCATCGCTCGACGATACTGCGCCCTTCAGAGGCAGAAAGTGTCAGTGGCAAATCGGTCTGCGAAACCCCAAATGATACTTCATCCGGGAAAATTGCTTCGGCTTGACGGGCCTCATAGTCGCCTTCTGCCTCGATAAACCCTAGTCGAACGCGTCCGGCAGTTTCCGCTTCTGGCGCTCTCACCCTCTCAACGTGCCCGTCAATCTCCTTGCTGACGGCCAAGAAATCGGGAAAAATCGATTGTCTTGCCAAACCATTTCGCATCTGGAACACGAGTTTACCTTCGCGTTCCGCCGCTTCAAACCCATAGGCCAACATCAAAGGCTGCAATGACGCCCGCGCAGCGCCGATATCATTCAGCCAATATCCGCGGACCATGCCAAAAAGTCGTGAGACATCAAAATCACGCACCCCAGATCGCTCACATATCTCAGCCACAACCGACGCCAGTGCCTGTCCGCTTGATCGGCCATTCAACCAGTGGCCCCGGCCGTAGTTGTCCCCGTCACTCCAGACCTCAATATTGTTTGGAAAATAGGGAAATGGCCGCGCGTCCCAGGCCCAAACATGTGCGCGGTCCATATTTAGCATCGGCCCAAAATACACCGACGATACTGGGTTCTTGGCCGCATCTCCAAAGAACTCGGCCATCGCCCGTAAATACTGGACCTGCATAAGGTCATCACGGCGACCGTTGGAATACTTGGGTAATTGCGATTCCGATGATTTCGGGTCAAGAAATTTGTTGGGCTGATTGGCCCCTTTGTCGATTGCCGCACAGCCATATTCCGTGAACCGAATTGGCTTTGACTCTGGTACCCATGATGTTGGCAATGCCGCCCGAACACCTGCAATACGTTGATGGTGGGGCAGCGACCACCAGCTTTTCAAGTCTTTGTAACGGAAAACCCACGGCTCGCCAAAGGCACCATCCTCAATGGGTTTGCGCCGTTGCGAAAGTTCGCCTTCCGGGCTGTCATAATACCAATCATAGCCCTCGCCGCCCGCAATATTGGACTTCAGATAAGCAAGATTATAGATTGATCCCCAACCTGCATCCGCATGGTCCTCGCCATCGCGCCAATCGGCCAGCGGCATGTAGTTATCGATCCCAATGAAGTCGATATTTGCGTCGGACCACAATGGATCAAGATGAAAATACACATTTTCGTCAATATGATAGCCAAAATACTCTGACCAATCTGACGCGTAACTGATTTTCACAATCGGCCCAAGAATTGCTCGCACTTCCGATGCTAACTGCCGCAATGCCGCAACAGCGGGAAAGCTGTCCCCAGCACCCCGGATCTGGGTCAGACTGACCATTTCCGAACCTATGCAGAAGGCATCCACTCCGCCAGCAAGCGCACATAGATGTGCATAGTGCAGAATAAACCGTCGATATCGCCATTCGACCGACCCGGAATAGGCGATAGCACCATCAACCACCGAAAAATCTGCAGGACTTGCCGTCCCGAAAAAGGCAGCTACCTCGGCCGTTGCCGCCGCACTACGATCCGTCGATCCCACGCGCCCAGGCGCATTTGACAAAGTGATCCGTCCCCGCCATGGCAACACGGCTTGATTGCCCGTACCTGTCCAGGGATCGGGTAGGCCATTCGCTTCCAGTTGTTCCATCAGAATGAAGGGGTAGAACATGACCTCTTGCCCAGCTTGTCTGATCGCCTGGATAGATTCGATCACCGACGTATCGCAGGGTGTGCCACCGTAGACAGACTTCCCCGCAACCCGAGACACCTCTGTTGCTTCCCCACGACTGATGCCCCCTGCCCGCCACGGCATTCCCTCGCCATCCAAGCCCAGCTGCTCGACCCTTGGCCTTACTTCGCAAGAACTACAGCGCAAATCACTGCCAAACCACGACACTACAAGTGACACTGATCCACAGTTGGGCAGCTCTTCGTTCAACTGCTCAAGCGACGTCGAAAAATCGGTTTTCCCCGAAGGCGAATGCACGTTCGCCGACCGGTTCACCCCCGGCTCTTCACTATAATGAACCTTCGTCGTTGCCAGCGCGTATTCGCCGGTTCCCGGTATTAGGGCCACCGCCTTTACACCGCGTTGCAGGTCAATGACTTCGTCGGCGAAATCACCCTGTGCCGGGCGGACCACTTCGAACGAGAATTGCGGCACCCGATTTCCAAAGGCTGCCAAACCAAGATCTTCGATCACCACATAAGCAATGCCACGATAGGCTGGCGCTTGCCCACTACCTTCAACTGCCGCTATCTTCGGATCGGGAAGCTGCAACTCATCGCCCTTGTAAACCCTCAGGTTTATCGAGTTTGGTGCGATTTCCACGCCATCGGCCCAAATCCGACCGATGCTGGTGATCTTGCCTGCGCATAGCGCAATTGCAAGGCTGACCGAATAGGAAAACTCTGTCGTTTTTGGTTTCGGCGTGCCCTTGCCCCCACCCGATGATGCCGTGGTCTCGGCAAATCGCGTCGCCCAGATCACCTGCCCCGAAATTCGGGTTCGGCCAAATACCTGGGCGACGGCACTGCCCTCGCTTGCGCCCATCATGCGAAACCGATCAATGCGGCCGACCTCGACCGCTTCCGACCCAGATCCCAGCAATCGTTGGTCAATCACCCGACCCAAGGTCGCGCCAACGGCACGCCCGATGACCGCGCCGGAAAGCCCCAGGACTGTCCCGCCAAAGCCCGACCCAACGGCTGCTCCGGCCGCCGAAAGCAGAATGGTAGCCATTCAAATCGCTCCTTCAGGAAACTCAAACCGTGCCACGATCCGCCGCGCCCAGGGGGCAGATAACGGACTTTCGGTCACGCCATGCCCGGTATAGGCATGAATAAATGTGGCATCCGGACCAACCTGTGCGGCTATTCCAAGATGCTTGGCCACGGCCCCATCACGCATGCGAAACAGCAGCACATCGCCCGGCGCCGCAGCGTCCAAATCCTTGCGGCGCAGCCACCGCTGCGCCGCAACCATCAGCACTTCACGCCCACCGGCCTCTGCCCAATCCATCGTGTAGGAAGGCACCTGTTCCGGTTCTGGCCCATAAAGCGCCTGCCAAATGCCACGCAACAAACCAAGACAGTCCGTTCCGGCCCCTCGCGTGGCGCATTGATGAATATAAGGCGTACCAATCCAGCCGCGCGCTTCGGCCACAACCCGTGCCTGAAACGCCGTCACTTCCCTAGGCTCCCGCCGTCATTTACCGTTGTCGCAGAGGGAACCGACGTCAGCCAATCTTCGCCCGGAATATGCGGAAAACCCCGATAATTCAGCAAGTTGTTGAACTTCACGCGGCAGGTTTCCATACGTTTGTCGCAGCCCGCCTCAAACCGCACCAAATCGCCAACCGCAACACCAGCACCCAAAGCCTGCCACAACTCGATCTCACGACCGGTTGCACTCAAACGATCATTCTTGATCACGCCGATCAATGCTGTCGCTTCACCGCTCTGCATCACCAAGCGCCCGCGCTCAAACCAGCGGTCATCAAAACCAAGGAAACTTTCGAACCGAAAAACCCGCCCCTCAATGACTTCTTCCACAGCCCGTTCGACGAAATACCCCGGTAAACCAAGGTTGAAACGGCAATCGCCATCGCCCAATACCGCCGAACACGCGCGTTGATAAACCCGTCCCTGTGGCTGATTCAGCGCCTCGGCAAGCCCGCGCAATTCGGCTTGAAAAGCGCCGCCCGCACGCGAAATCTCGCCAAAAGACCCCTTGAACTGCAGCACCCGGTCAGCCACTTGCAGCCAATTCACCAGCCACGCCTGCACCACGGCCGCATCAAACCGGCCCGCCATCAGATCTGCCTCGGTTACCGCCGCATCAGATAGCGCGCCAACCGCCTCGGTATTGTCCACAGACAGGCCCGTCGTCTGCTGCAACGCCCGTGCCGTCAGCCCCGTATTGGCGCGAAAGGTAATGCCCTCAAAGGCGAAATCCTGATCGTGATCGGTAAACCCGAACACCCTGCCATCTCGCCGCGTCACCGACCACGCGCGGCAAACTGTCGTCGCCCCACTTGCCAGATGGTCGTATAGTCCTGCTGCGCCCGCCATCAGACCCGTACCTCCACAATCGGTACCGACGGCACATCGCCTGCCTGAAACGATGCAACTGAAGTTTGAATTCGATCGGTGTCAAACCTTACGGCCACATCAAACTCAAATCCCGCAGTCAGCAGCGTCCCAACATCGGGCGCCACCACGAACCCAATCGCACCCGTCGCTGTGTCTACGCTGAATTCCAGCGACTCGATCTTCGGATCACCCGCCACCGCCACCTTCACCGTCCCAGCCACGGGCTTCAGGATCGGACGGACGTAAGTATTGCCGCCGGATTCATAGGTTTTCTGCAACCCAAAAACCTTGGTCACCCCGTCGCCATGACCAATAATCTGGTCCTGTGGCCCCACGGCCCGAGATGCCTTGCACGATTTGTAATCCGCCCAGTCTTTCCAGCGAAACCCGAACAACTGCCCGCGCCGAGCCTCGAAAAACGCGATCAGCAACTCCACATCATCCAGACTGCGCAGCCCAACCCCCGCATCGTACCGGCGACGCGAATGCGCCCAGGGCGTGTTGCGCTCTTCAAACCCGTTGGTCAGCGTCACAATTTCTGTGCGCCGCTCTGGCCCGCCAACCGAGCCAAAACTCAGATTGGCCGGAAACCGAATTTCGTGAAATGCCATGATCCACCCTTACCTGTTCCGCTGTCCGCGTGCCAAAGCCCGCGAAGCCTGCGCCGCGATCTGCCCTTGCGACCGTTGAAATCCTGCCACGTCCGGCGTGGTCACGTTCATCACCACGGTAATCGCGCGCCCGCCGCCGGCCGCCTGCACGCCAAGCCGCCCGTCTGCCCCGCGCGCCAGTGGCATGATCGCTTCTGGCCCCGCCTCCCCCATCAACCCACGCCCGCCGCGCATCGCAAAACTGGTGGGGCTGGACACCACTCCCCCTTTTGCAAATGGCATCACGCGGCCCTGAGAAAAACTTCCGCCCTTCTCAAACGGCATCAATCCCCCCAGAACCGACTGCAACCCATTGGCAAGCAGACCGCCAACCGCGTTCTGCACGGGCTTCATCGCAATATCGTAGACCGATTTGACCATGGTCTGCGCCACGCCCTTCAGCGCGTCTTGCAGCTTCATCCCGTCAAACACCAAACCATCGAACGCCCGCCGCAAACCGCCGCTGATCCCGTGCGACAGCGTGTTCACCTCGCGCCCGGTGAATACCAAACTCTCTCGCATCCGCGCCAATTCGCCTTCGAACACATTCACCATCGTTGAGGTGCCCCCCAAAGTGGCCTCCAACGCCGCCACCTGTTCTTCCAGATCCACAATATCAGCCATCGTCCTGCCCCCTTTTCACATCCGGAAACGCGGCCGCCAGCTCATCCAGCCGCGCCCGCGTCAAAGGCGGCGCACCGCCGTCCGCACCCAGCATGATCCGCAGTTCCACCGGCGACAGCTTCCAGAACACATCGGGCGTCAGCCCTAGCCCCTGCAAACCCGCCCGCATCAACCCCGGCCAATCAATTCCCAAAGCGTGCAGGCTCATCGCTCCCCCGGCACCGCAAACGCCCGCGCCAACATTTCTGCCGCTGCCCGCGCCGCCTCAATCGGCCCGCCGCCAATCTCTACTGTGCGCAGATCAACGGCCGTTCCCCGCCACCCGCCGCCGCGCAAACCCGCAACCACCAGCGCCAGCACATCGCGCGTGGAAAACCGCCCCGCCTCGAACCGCTCCACCAGTTCTATCAGCGACCCTGTCTCCAGCGCCGCCTCAAGTTCCGCCAAAGCCCCCAGCGTCAACTTGGCGACATGGCGCTCGCCATCCAGCCAGATCGCCACTTCCCCCGCCCATGGATTGGCCATTTGGGGGCCCACCATCACAGCGCCGTAAAGATCAGCACACCCGCCGAGGCCAGCGTCAGATCATAGGTCGCCTCGCCATTGTGGCTGCCTGCGTATTCAATGGCAGAAATCTGGAACGGCCCCTGCACCACCCCGAAATTCGGAATGATCACTTGGAAATTAGGCACCTCGCCGTCAAAGAAGATCTGCCGCGCCCGCTCGTCGGTATTGGCATCGCGAAACACCCCAGAACCGGAAATCGAGGCCGAGCGTACCCCCGCCCCCGCCAACAACTCACGCCAGCCACCCTGGCTTTCCAGACTGGTCACATCCACGGTTTCCGCGTTGAAACTGATGCGCGTGGCACGCAGCCCCGCGATGGTCTCAAACAAACCCGCACCCGTCAGGTCCAACTTGATCAACAGATCCTTGCCGCTTTGAACAGCCATGCTTATTCTCCGATTTTGCGATGTTCACACGGGGCTTATCCACAAAGCACCGCCCATTATTGTTCGATTTGTGAAAGTCAGTCTTCCACACGCGCCGCAAAGCGCACGTCAATCCGCCGTGCTTCACCGGCATCCAGACGCTTGGCCAAGGCCCGCACAAACCGCAGACTCACCAGCCGCCCCCGTGTCAAAATCAGACCCGCATCCACCAGCGCGTCCGATACCTGCACCGCAATTCCCTTGGCCACGGCAAAGCCCGCCGCATCCGAAATCACACTGACGATAAACCGATGATCCGCGCCGCCGCCGGTCTTGTCTGACGCATCCGTGGCCTCCTCCGGCCCGATCAGAACGAAGGTACCCGTGCCCGCCCCCGGTGGTAGAGCGTCGTATATCGGCACTCCCGCCAGTTGCGATACCAACCGCTGATACACCGCCGCCTGCAACGCGGCCGCCACGCCATAACTCATGTTGGTGCCTCCTCTCGGGCAAAGCAGGTCAGGAATTGCCCGCCGTCATCGCGCTCGGTCACAGCTAGAATCCGGAACAACCGCGCCCCATCGCGAAACCGCTGCTCGGGCTTTGGTCGTGACGGCGCACCCTGCACCGCGCCGCGTACAGTGATCCGAAACGGGATCGAGGCTACCAGCACCTCTTCCCCAATCGTATCGCGCCCCGCCCCGGCAATAACCTCGGCCCACAACGTCCCCAGTGCCACCCAAACCTCGGTGTAGCCGCCCGCGCCATCGGCCACGCGGCTTACGCCCTCCAGCACCAGTGACCGGTTCAGATGCGGCGCATTCATGCCGCACCTCCGCCCAGCACCCGCACCGTGCGCCAGCGTTCAATCAGCGCCACCACGCCAAACGGCAAACCGCCCTCACGCACGCCCGCATCGTGCCGGCGCTCATAATATTCCGCCGCAAGCAACATCACCGCCTGCGCCAGATCCGCAGGCACCGCAGCCCAAGCCGCGCCAAAGCCTGCATCAAACACCACCTCAACCCGCCCCGACACCGGCACCAAAGGCAGCATCGCCGCCGCCGCCGCCAGTTTCGGGCGGTGGGTATCTTGCACCAACCGATAGCGCGCGGGATCAACTACCGTCGAAACGGCGGCCCCATCGACCAGCGTCACCGAAACCACGGCTGATACCGGGGCCACAGGCAACGCCTGCTCGGCCCCATTGCGCCAATCCTCAAGGCTCCACTTGAACCGACGCGCAATCAGCACCTTGCCGATCCGCCCCTCAATCGCTGCCATCGCCGCACGCAGATAGCTGACGATCAGCCCATCTTGCATCCCGTCGTCCGCGAACCCGGTCCCTAGCCGCAAATGGTCCTTCATTGCCTGAACCGGCAGCGCGGCATCCGGCACTGTGGTCTGCTCGATCAACATCATGTTTCTCTCCGAACCCCCGGAAATCCCCAAGAAAAGGCATGGACGCGCACCCCGCACCGCTCGGACGGAGGGGGAGCAGCTAGACGGCACGGTTCTTTGGTGCGCGTCCACAAAGCCCGGCCCCTTTCAGGGCCGAGCCATCTCAGTCGCGATTAGGAAACCGCGATTTTCAGCAGTTTGATCGCCGCATAATCGGTCACATCGCCGCCCACACGCTTCAGCGCATAGAACAGAACGTGCGGTTTGGCCGAGAAGGGGTCGCGAAGAACCCGCACATCAGGACGCTCGGCAATGGTGTAGCCCGCGTTGAAATCGCCAAACGCAATCGCATAGGCGTTGGCGGCCACATCCGGCATATCTTCGGCAATCAGCACCGGATACCCCATCAGACGCGCCGGTTCCGCTGCGGCCAGACCATCCGACCACAAGAAGCGGCCATCGGCGTCCTTCATCTTGCGCACCGCACCTGCGGTTTTCGAGTTCATGACGAACGTCGCATTTGCGCGATAGTCAGAGGCCAGCGAATACACCAGGTTCACGATGCAATCGACCGCATTTGTCGTGGCAAAATCCGCAGCAGCGCCGGTTGGCACATAGCCAAGATTGCCCCAGGTCCAGGTGCCATTCGCCACTTTTGGCGGCAGCAAAAAGCCCTTGGGCTTGTCGATGCCATCACCGTTCACAAAGGCCGATGCTTCGGCGCGGGTGAAACGCTCGGCGATCTTGCCCGCCAGCCAACCTTCGACGTCAAACGCGCTGTCATCCAGCAAACGCTGGCTGGCCTTCGGCATCGCCGAAAGCTGGTGCAAACGGATCGAGATCCGCTCGATGGTCGGCGTCGCCGTCTCGGTTGTCGCCGTGGTTTCGGTCGCCCAACCTGAACCCACGTCCGAGCGGTCAATCAGCACGTCAAACGACGTTGCCTCAACATTCACCACGCTGGCAATGCCACGGATCGACGAGGTCGAGCTTAGCATCGAGCGGATGGTATCGGCGGTTTTGGGGTCGATCAGATAACCGCCATCCGCAGAAACGGCGGTCGACATCGCCTTGCCTTCCAGCACAAGGCCACGCAGGCCATCATCATCGCCAGTGCGAAGATAGGCACCCAGCGCCTTTTTGTGGGGCACTTCAACGTCGGCAGAAGCCGAAAGTGCGGGGCGTCCGTAAGTCATGGTTTTCCGATCCAGCATGGTCAATCGCTCTTCCTGTTGTTGCAACGCAGTCTTCATGTCGTCCTGAAAGCCTTTGAATTCTTTCAGAAACCCGGTCATCGCGGATTTCACTTCCGCACCCGGATCAGGGGCCTGGAACATACCTGTCCCGGCCCGAGCCTTACTCTCGGTCATCGCATTTTCCTTAGGTTCAGTCGTGAAAGGCCGCGGCTTACCGCTCGGCCAGGTCTTGGCGCGCATCTTCAAAGATCTGCGCCAACGAACGCCAGGTGTCGGAAAGGTCATCCGCCTTTGCCGATACCCGCGCCTCAGGAAGCATCGGGAAGGTCACAAGCGACACCTCCCAAAGCTCCAGCTCGGCAAGCAAGCGTTGCCCCTTGCCGTCGCGTTCCGCCCGCAGCGTGCGATACCCGATGGACAGGCCATCAATCGCCCCCGCTGCCAAAAGTGCCGCCGCCTCGCGGCCCTGCGCCACATCCGCCAAAATCCGGCCCTTCACATACAGGCCCTTTGCGTCCTCGCGCACCTCGTCCCACACCCCAATCGGCTGTGCCGGATCATGCTGCCACAGCATTTTCACCCGCCGCCCCGCGCCCGCCAGCGCCTTCAGACTGGCCGCATAGGCACCCGCCTGCACCACATCGCCGCCCTGATCGCGCTTGCCAAACAGGCTGGCGTAGCCTTCAACCACCACGCCATCCGTCACCAAAATCCCGGCGTCCGGCCCCGAACCAATCGGCTGGAACTTGCGCTCAAGCCGCCCGAAGTCATCTTGATATCCCATCGTTCACCTCATCGCCGCTCTTAGTAACGCCTCGGCCCCCTGCGTCAGCAGGAATGCCGCTACCCCGTAAACCCCCAGCCAAAGCCGCTTTTCCAGCCGCTCCAGGGTAGTTTCTATTTGCCCAAGCCGGTATTCCAGACCTGCCCACCGCTCATCTGCCACGCGCTCGTTCGCCTCGATCCGCGCTGCCGCCACATCGAAACTGTCGTAGACAAACCGTGATCCGGCCTCGCCTTTGCGCGGTGGTGTCATTCTTCCTCCGCAATCCGTGGCAGCCCCAGCAGCGCGCGCTTTTCCGTCACTGACAGGAAATCCGCCCCCCCAACCCGCGCCCATTGCTGATCGCGCTCTACCGCCAGTGCCGGCACCTGATCCAGATCCGGCTTCAACTCCACGGCATCAGCGGTAAACCCTTGTAACCAATGCGAGATTGAGGCCGTCACCTTGCCCACCAGCGGCAATACCGTCAGCCGGTAAAACGCCCGGTTTGCCTCTTGGTAATTGGCATAGGTGGCATCACCGGGTATCCCCATCAGCATCGGGGGCACCCCAAAGGCGATGGCAATTTCACGCGCCGCCGCCTCTTTGGTCTTTTGGAATTCCATATCCGACGGACTGAACCCCATCGGTTTCCAATCCAAACCACCCTCCAGCAGCATCGGCCGCCCGGCATTGCGCGCGCCCTGATGATGGCTCTCCATCTCATTTAACAACCGGTCATACTGATCAGCGGTCAGCGACGACTGCCCATCCACCCCTTTGTAAACAATCGCGCCGCTTGGCCGTGCCGCATTATCCAGCAGCGCCTTGGACCAGCGCGAGGCTGCAATATGCACGTCAATCGCCACCGCCGCCGCCTGCATCGGCGAGAAACCATAGTGGTCGTCTTGCGGGTGAAAGGTGCGGATATGGCAGATCGGCAGCACACCTTGGGTCATATCAAACCGGTGCTTGCGGCTGCCCACGGTGTAGTCATACGCCACCGGCCAGCCATCCGCCCCCGGCACCAATGCCATGCGGTCGCTGCGCAGCACATGCAATTCCCCCGGCAGTGCGCCCACCCCCGGCACCGCCTCCAGATAGGCGTTGCCCGACAGTAACAACTGCCCGAACACCGCCTCGAAAAACTCGGCCCGTCCCTGCACGCCGTTGGGCCGCTTGATCAGCTCCAACACCGGGTGCATCTCATAGCGCCGCTCGCAGTCTTGCAGCACCAGCGGCAGCGCCGCTGCGGCCTCGGAAATCAGCTTTACCGCCCGAAACCCGATCGGGTTGCCCAGAAACCCGGTCTTGGTCAGCGTCACCGTATCGCGCGGGCTCCACGCCACCCGGCCAGACCCCGAATACGCAATCACCGGCCCCGTCGCCGACGCCTTTTGTTCGGGCACCGCCTTCTCCGCGCGCCGAAGGAAATCGAAAACCATGTCCAGTCGCTCCTTTGTCGTCAGCCCATGCAGACCAAGGCCACGGCCCTGCAGCCGGGTCAGAATTGCCGCAAAATTGATTAAAATCCGTTACTACAGCGTTCGCACCTGCGGTCGCCGCCAGCCGGTGCTGGGGTCGATCATCAGATCGGTCAGCGCCCAGACCAACGCATCCACCCGGTCAGGCGAGCCTTTGCCCAGATAGCCCTGCGTCGTCATCAGGCACATCTGATCCTCAAGCCTGCCCAAATCCCGCAGATGCGCCACCCGGCCCTGCTCGTACAAAGCCGCCACCGGTTCCGCCCGCGCCGTCTTGCCACGCGACGCCCGCACCCCGCGATACGGCACCAGCGGGTCAATCGAGCGGATCACAGACTCCACCAGATCGCCGCCCTGGTTCACCTCGGC
>JBAVTI010000523.1:0-20302 GCA_049696055.1 Paracoccaceae bacterium
AAACTTGATCTAGCCTTTTATTACCGAACTCCTGCTGGCACATATTATCCCGCTAAGACCCGCTCCCCCATTGGCTACTGGGCAGTCGAAGGGGAAAACCCCTCACAATGCCCGCCGGTCTGGTTAACTTTTCGTTGGGGCGTGGGCTGGCTTCAGCCTCTGTGGTCGGATCGCCCTATTGATGCGGCCCGCACTGCCGCATTGATAAACCAATTGGCGCAGGATGGCAGAGTATCCAAACTGTTCGTCGAGCCTTACCTCGTGCAAAGCCTTGATATCACCAATCCAAAGCTGCGGTTCCAAGGTTGCCGCGCAGCACGTCACGATGATCACATTCATCTGCAGCTATAGTGCAGCACCTAACCGAAACTTTGCAAAATCCATCCAATTTTACTCAAATCCTCAATAAACCCCCGACTTTGCAAAAATTTGCTGCGACTAAATCGCCATTTCTGCAAATATTTTTGAATTGCAGCCACATGTGACCGGTAACATCATTGCGTGAGACCTCTGCCCTGCGTAACAAGCAACCAGCTTTGGAGGAGGCATATCATGGGTGCTTACGCAGATCTTTACGCTGGCTGGAAATCTGACCCTGAAGGGTTCTGGATGCAGGCCGCAGGCAGTATTGATTGGGTCACACCCCCGACCCGCGCCCTGAATGACACCCGCGCGCCGCTTTATGAATGGTTCACCGACAGTCAGGTGAACACCTGCTTTAACGCGGTGGACCGTCATGTTCTGGCCGGGCGCGGCGATCAGTTGGCCATCATCCACGATAGCCCGGTCACCCACACCAAACACGGCATCACCTACGCCGAGTTGCAAACCCGCGTGGCCTCGCTTGCCGGTGCGCTGCGGGCCAAGGGCGTCGAAAAGGGCGACCGCGTCATCATCTACATGCCGATGGTCCCCGAGGCGCTGGAGGCGATGCTTGCCTGCGCCCGCCTGGGTGCTGTTCACTCGGTGGTGTTTGGCGGTTTCGCCGCTGCCGAACTGGCAGTGCGAATCGACGATTGCACCCCAAAGGCCATCATCGCCGCCTCTTGCGGCATCGAACCGGGCCGCGTCGTTCACTACAAACCGCTTCTGGATGGCGCCATCGAGATGGCCACCCACAAACCTGATTTCTGCGTTATTCTGCAACGCGAACAAGAGGTTGCCCAGCTGATCCCTGACCGCGACGTCGCGTGGCACACCTTCCAGTTCGGGGTCGAGCCTGCAGATTGCGTGCCGGTATCGGGCGACCATCCGGCCTATATCCTTTACACATCGGGCACCACCGGCGCGCCCAAAGGCGTCGTGCGCCCGACCGCAGGCCATTTGGTCGCGCTCAACTGGACGATGCGCGCCATCTATAACGTCGGCGTTGGCGATGTGTTCTGGGCGGCGTCCGATGTCGGCTGGGTCGTCGGTCACAGCTATATCTGCTATGCTCCGCTGATTGCGGGCTGCACCACCGTGGTGTTTGAAGGCAAACCCGTCGGCACCCCGGATGCAGGCACCTTCTGGCGCGTCATCGCCGAACACAAAGTCAAAAGCTTCTTCACCGCCCCCACCGCCCTGCGTGCCATCAAACGTGATGACCCCGAGGGTAAACTGGTCGGCGACTACAACCTCAAACACCTGCAAACCCTGTATCTGGCAGGCGAGCGCGCCGACCCCGACACCATCCTGTGGGCCCAGCGCCACCTGAATGTACCGGTGATCGACCATTGGTGGCAAACCGAAACCGGCTGGGCCATCGCCGCCAATCCGATGGGGATTGAACACCTTGCGGTGAAAATCGGCAGCCCGTCGGTGCCGATGCCCGGCTATGATGTGCAAGTGCTGGATGAGGGCGGCCACCCGGTATCCCCCGGCACGCTTGGGGCCATCGCGATCAAGCTGCCACTTCCCCCCGGCACTCTGCCGACCCTGTGGAACGCCGACGACCGTTTTCACAAAAGCTATCTTTCGCATTTCCCCGGCTACTATGAAACCGGCGATGCGGGCTATGTCGATGCCGATGGCTACCTTTACATCATGGCCCGCACGGATGACGTGATCAACGTCGCAGGCCACCGCCTGTCGACCGGTGCGATGGAGGAGGTTCTCGCAGGCCACCCCGATGTCGCCGAATGCGCGGTAATCGGCGTGGCGGATGCGCTGAAAGGCCAATCGCCACTGGGGTTTCTCTGCCTCAACAAAGGCTGCACCCGTGCCCATGACGATGTGATCAAAGACTGCGTGAAACTGATGCGCGAAAAAATCGGCCCCGTCGCCGATTTCAAACGCGCGCTGGTGATTGATCGCCTGCCCAAAACCCGCTCTGGCAAAATTTTACGCGGCACCATGGTGAAAATCGCCGACAGCGCACCGTATAAAGCCCCCGCCACCATCGACGACCCCGCCATTCTGGATGAAATCCGATTGGCATTACAAACGCTTGGCCTCGCCAAAGCCTAAACGACACCGAAGGCAGGTTCGGCGCGCGCAAAGCACCGCAGCAAGCCCGCCTTCGGCATTTGTCTGCTGGACATTGGGCCTGCCTTGCGTAACCTATACGGGTTATGCGATGCACAAGCGCCCCCCCAAGTTGCCTTACCGAAACCTCAATCGGGGTTGCTGGATGAAACAGGTGCCAATCCTTGGCGTCTTGCAGGTCGAGACGTTTGACATAGCGCTGGCTGCCGGGCAAATCGACACAGGTTGCTATTTCCGCCTGCTTGATCAGGCGGGCACCCAGCGCGCCGAATTGGTCGCGCGCCTGATTGCCGATCTTGAAAAGGTAGACTGCGGCTTGCGCCAAGCCCTCGCAAACTTCGATCGAGCGGCACTTCGTCTGCATTCACATGTGCTGATTTCGCTTGCGGGCACCTTTGGGGCCATTGCGCTGCATCGCACCGCGCAGACGTTAAACCAATCTGCGCATCACATTGACACCGCCACTAATGGCAACCTTGGCACCATCGGCCATATGGCACTGGCGCAACTGGGCAACCTGATCGACTTTGTCGCACAAACCATTGATGCTCCATGATCAAGACCCCAAGCCCCATCCTCCCGCCGCTGCTGCTGATCGAAGACACGCCATCCTTGCAGATGGTCTACCGTGCGGTGCTGCATACGGCGGGTCATCAGGTTGCAATCGCGGGAACTGCCGCCGAAGGTTTGGCCTTGTTCCACGAACTGACCCCAACTGTGGTGGTGCTTGATCTTGTCTTGCCCGACCGCGATGGGTTGGATCTGATGCAAGACCTGTTGGCCTTGCGCCCACAGACCAAAGTGATCGTGATCACTGCCAATGGTTCGATCAACAAAGCAGTCGAGGCGATGCGTGCCGGAGCCCACGAATTTTTGGTTAAACCCTTTGATGAACAGCGCTTTTTGGGCGTGATCGAAAATGCTGGTCTGGCTCGGAAACCGGTCCGGCGCGAACAGCTGCCGCTGCCCTCGGTCCCGACCAGCAGCGAGGCGTTTATTGGCTCTTCTGCCACCATGTCCCGCGTCCATCACAAGATCCATTCGGTTGCACGCTCGATGGCCACGGTGTTCATCACCGGCGAAAGCGGCACCGGCAAAGAACTTTGCGCGCTGGCCGTGCATGACAATTCGCCCCGCGCCGCAGGCCCCTTTATTGCGCTTAACTGTGGCGCTATCCCGCAGGATTTGCTGGAATCCGAGGTTTTTGGCCATATGAAAGGCTCGTTTACCGGCGCTGTGTCTGACAAGCCGGGGGCCGCAACCGCCGCTGATGGCGGTACGCTGTTTCTCGACGAGGTGTGCGAGATGGCCCCCGCCCTGCAAACCAAGCTGCTGCGCTTTTTGCAAACTTCGACGGTGCAGCCGGTTGGTGCGACACGCCCGCGCAAGGTCAACGTCCGCATCGTTTGCGCCACCAACCGTGACCCACTTGACGCCGTACGCCGGGGTCAGTTCCGCGAGGATCTTTACTACCGGCTCTACGTTGTGCCGATCCACATGCCGCCCTTGCGCGAACGCGGTAACGATGTGATCGAAATTGCCGAAGCCGCCCTGATCCGGTTCGCCAGCGAAGAGGGCCGCAGCTTCGAGGGTCTCGATCCTTCGGTCTCCAGCCTGTTTCGCCGCCTGTCCTGGCCCGGCAATGTGCGTCAGGTTCTGAACGTCATCCGCAATGTCGTGGTGCTGAATGAGGGGGGCCTTGTCACCCCTGAAATGCTGCCGCCCGATCTTGGGGCCGATAGCACCCCCGGCGGCACCACCCCTGCCTCTCCCCCCATCGCGCAAGCCAATCTATCGTTGGACGATCTGGTCGGCCTCAGCCTTGCCGAAGTCGAAGAAAAGGTAATCCGCGCCACCATCGCCGCCCATGGTGGCTCTATCCCCAAGGCCGCCCGCGTCCTCGATGTCTCGCCCTCGACGCTGTATCGTAAGGTGGAAAGTTGGTCGCAGGGCTAAACCCAAAGCCACCCCAAGGCCCAAACCTCAGGCGAATTGCTCGCCAATCAGCCGTTCTTCCAGCCCATGCCCCGGATCAAACAAGATCCGGTGCCGCACCGCCGGTTCCGACCGGATTTCCACCGAAATCACATCACGCACCGACCGGCCATCCGCATCGGCCATCACCGGGCGCTTGTCAGCCTCCATCACGTCAAACCGCACCAGGGCAGTTTTGGGCAACAACGCCCCGCGCCACCGCCGCGGCCGAAACGCGGCCATCGCTGTCAACGCCAACACATCAGACCCGATCGGCAAAATCGGCCCATGCGCCGAGTAGTTGTAGGCGGTCGATCCCGCAGGCGTCGCCACCAACGCCCCGTCACACACCAGTTCGGCCAACCGCTCGCGCCCGTCAATGCTGATGCGAAGCTTTGCGGCCTGCGGCCCCGCGCGGAGCAGGCTAACCTCGTTGATCGCCAGTGCCTCATGCACCTTGCCATCCGCCGTCACCGCCCGCATCGCCAGCGGGTTGATCACCTCTTCCACCGCCGCCTCCAGCCGCGCGGGCAATCCTTCCGTGTCATAATTATTCATCAAGAACCCGATGGTGCCGCAGTTCATGCCATAGACCGGCAGGCCCAGCCTTTGCGTACCATGCAGCGTGGTCAGCATGAACCCATCGCCGCCCAGCGCCACGATCACCTCGGCATCCGGCAACGCGCATTGGCCATACTCGGCCACCAACTCGTCATAGGCCGCCACCGCCGCCGGGGCAGTGCTGGCCGTGAACCCGATCCGCATTATGTAATGCCCTCCACTACTGTCGGGCACAGTCTTGACCCCGTCGCCCGCCGAACTCAACCCCGCTAAGCCGCACAAAGTTTCCGATCCGACACCCGGATTTCGCCCATCCCCCTATCTTGGTCGTTTTCTAGCCTTTCTGCGCCGCGCCCCATGGTCTAAACATCCCCAAATTCACGCCTTCCCCGAACAGGAGACGCCCCATGTCCACCAACCCCGGTTTCTTCACCGAAAGCCTGTCTTCGCGCGACCCCGAGCTTTACGCCTCGATCACCGCCGAACTTGGTCGCCAGCGCGACGAGATCGAACTGATCGCCTCGGAAAACATCGTGTCGCGCGCCGTGATGGAAGCGCAGGGTTCGGTGATGACCAACAAATACGCCGAGGGCTATCCGGGCAAACGCTATTACGGTGGCTGTGAATATGTCGACGTTGCGGAAAATCTGGCCATCGACCGTGCCAAACAACTGTTCGGCTGCGGCTTTGCCAATGTGCAGCCAAACTCCGGCTCTCAGGCCAACCAAGGGGTGTTTCAGGCGCTGATCAAGCCGGGCGACACAATTTTGGGCATGAACCTTGCCTCGGGTGGCCACCTTACCCACGGCGCGGCCCCCAACCAGTCGGGCAAATGGTTCCATGCCGTGCAATATGGCGTGCGCCAACAAGACAACCTGATCGACTATGATCAGGTAGAGGCGCTGGCCGTCGAGCATCAACCCAAGCTGATCATCGCCGGCGGTTCCGCCGTGCCGCGCCAGATCGACTTTGCCCGCTTTCGCGCCATTGCCGACAAGGTTGGCGCCTACCTGATGGTTGATATGGCCCACTTTGCGGGCCTTGTGGCCGGTGGCCAACACCCCTCGCCGTTCCCCTATGCCGACGTGGCCACCACCACCACCCACAAAACCCTGCGCGGGCCCCGTGGCGGCATGATACTGACCAATAACGAAGACATCGCCAAAAAGGTCAATTCGGCGATTTTCCCCGGCATCCAAGGCGGCCCGCTGATGCACGTCATCGCAGCCAAAGCCGTGGCCTTTGGCGAAGCACTGCGCCCCGACTTCAAGGTCTACGCCGCTCAAGTCATCAAGAACGCCCAAGCCTTGGCGGATCAGTTGATGAAAGGTGGCCTTGATATCGTCACCGGCGGCACGGACACCCACGTGATGCTGGTCGATCTGCGCCCCAAAGGCGTCAAGGGCAATGCCACCGAAAAGGCCTTGGGGCGCGCCCATATCACCTGCAACAAAAACGGCATTCCGTTCGATCCTGAAAAGCCGACTGTGACCAGCGGCGTGCGTCTTGGCACCCCCGCAGGCACGACCCGCGGCTTTGCCGAGGCTGAATTCCGCGATATCGGCAAGTGGATCGTCGAAGTCGTCGATGGACTTGCAGCCAATGGCGAAGATGGCAATGCCGCAGTCGAGGCTGCGGTGCGCGCTAAAGTCGCCGCCCTTTGCGCCCGCTTCCCGCTGTATCCGACGCTCTGATAAGGCTTGGCCCCGGATACGTTCCGGGGCCCCCTTGCGAATGACAATCCCCCAGCCTGCCCCAAACCCCCATAGCCTTGGCATTGAACGCCACCTTGGCGACTGGATGCGCACACGGCTGCCGCACCGCATCGGCGCGCTGGTCATGTTCGTGCTGAAACAAGGCTGGGCCTGCCTGTTTGGCGGCCTACTTCTGGTAGCCATTATCGTTACCAAAGCACTCTGGCACCCTGACTGGCCGCTGCAACGCTACGACTTTCTGTTTCTGTTCGCCATCATCACCCAAGCCCTGTTTCTGCGCTACAAGCTGGAAACATGGGAAGAAGCCCGCGTCATCTTGCTGTTTCACGCCACCGGCACCGCGATGGAACTGTTCAAGGTTCATGCCGGATCATGGGCCTACCCAGAACCTGCCTTGTTCAAACTGCTCGGCGTGCCGATGTTTTCGGGCTTTATGTATGCAAGCGTCGGCAGCTACATGGCGCGGGTGATCCGCATCTTCAACATGCGCTTTTCCCCCTATCCGCCGTTCTGGATGACCCTGCTGCTTGCCGCCGCGATCTATGTGAACTTCTTTGCTCACCACTTTGTGCCCGATATCCGATCAGCGCTGTTTGCCGCCACCCTGCTGCTTTACATCCGCACCCGTGTGATTTTCATCAACACCGCCAAATCGCGCTGGATGCCGCTGCCACTGGCGGCGTTTCTGTCCAGCCTGGCCCTTTGGGCGGCCGAAAATGTGGGCACCGCCACCGGCACATGGCTTTACTCGGGCCAAAGCCCGGATCACTGGGTCAGCTTTGCCAAACTTGGATCGTGGTATCTTTTACTCTACGTCGCCTTCGTGACCGTCACGCTGGTCAGCCGCAGCGCCCTACTGCCTGCCCCGGTGACGTCTTACAAATAACCGCGCCACACCAACACGGCGACCACCAGCCCCGCCACCAACAGCACGATAAACGCCAGCGTCGTTGCCGCATTCATCAACGCACTTACCCGGCGGCTGCCTGCGGTCATCCCTCCCAAGTGCTTAAGGCAAATATCATAGGCTTCCGCCACTTTGCCCTCGTCCACCTGCAACAATAGCTTGGGGTTACGCGACATATCACTGAACTGCGCCAAATGCTCGGCCGCAACCCGCACCCGGCGCGGCAAACGCCGCCCCCCCTTGGCCACCTTTTCGGCAAGCCCGGTGCCCTTGATGCGCAAACGCTCTTCCATCAGTGCCGCCACCCGGTCGGCCATCTGCTGTATCGTCACCGCACCCATTGCCTACCCCTGCTGGTTTTTCAAAACACTACGCTTGCGCCGCGCCCGCTTCAACACCTCTGGCAGTGCAGCCCGTCGCGGGTTAAACAGGTTGCATGCTGACCACAGTCCACTACCCCGCTGACACGCCCTCTGGCAAACCGCCGCTTCTGATTGCGCATGGCCTGTTTGGCTCGGCGCGCAATTGGGGGGTGATCGCGCGCCGTCTGGCCGATACCCGTGACGTGATCGCGGTGGATATGCGCAATCACGGCACCAGCCCGCGCTTTCCCAGCCAGTCCTACCCCGAAATGGCCGCCGATCTGGCAGCGGTCATCGCCGCAAACGGCGGTCGCGCCGATGTCTTGGGTCACTCGATGGGGGGCAAGGCCGCAATGGTGTTGGCGCTGACCCACCCCGACATGGTGCGCCGCCTTGTGGTCGCCGACATCGCCCCGGTGGCCTATGGCCATGATAATACCCACCACATCGACGCCCTGCGCACGCTCGATCTGACCGACCTCACCACCCGATCCGAGGCCGACCGCAGGCTGGCGGGCCTGATCCCCGAAGCTCCGCTGCGCGCCTTTTTCCTGCAATCACTGGATCTGAAAACCCAGCCCCCCGAATGGCGGCTGAACCTGGACGTTCTGCAAGCTGAAATGCCAAAGATCGTGGGCTGGCCCGGCCCCCAAGGCCAATTCGCCGCCCCCGCCCTGTTCCTGACCGGATCAGACTCGCATTACGTCAAACCCGAACACCGCGACATGATCCGCGCCCTGTTCCCCGTCGCCCGATTTGCCAAAATCTCGGGCGCAGGGCACTGGCTGCATGCCGACAAACCGCGCGAGTTCGAAGACACCATCCGCGTCTTCCTCGACGCCTGAACCCGCCCTACTGCGCGCGCCTTAAGACAGCTGCTTGGCCACATACCAGCTGACCGGAATCGCCAGCACAAAGCCAATTGCCGCAGCAATCAAAATCGGCTGCAACGTATCCTTGCCCATGGTCAGGGCGACCACGATCCCGATCCCCATCATCGTCGTCGAAATCATCGAAAAAAGCGTCATCATCAAACGGGTCATCTGTCGTCTCCGGGTTAGCTACCTATCAACCAACCCTGCGCCGTTCCACGAAACACAACCTTGATCCGGATCAATAAATGCAATTTCCCGAATGCGAGAATACCCCCGCCCCGCCGGGCGATCCTGCGCAAAACCAAGGGGAAACTGGTGGAGCCGAGGAGGATCGAACTCCTGACCTCGTCATTGCGAACGACGCGCTCTCCCAACTGAGCTACGACCCCAACAGTGATTTTTCTGATCCAAGCTAGCCGCCCTGTCAAGAACCTGAGGCCTAAACCCCGGCGGGCAATTTGCCGCGCACAAAGGCCGCAATATCTGCGGCTGGCCGTGCGCCCGCCAAACGGCCAATCTCGCGGCCCTTGGCATAAAGGATCAACAGCGGAATGCCCTTGATCGCCAACCGGTCCGAGATTTGTGGAAAGTCCTGGGTGTTGATCTTGGCAAACCGCGCCTGCCCCTTCAGCCCCATCGCCGCCTTGGCAAACTCTGGTGCCATCATCTTGCACGGGCCGCACCACGGTGCCCAATAGTCCACCAGCAACGGCAACTCGTCGCCCCGCGTTGCCTTGTCATGTACCGCAGGCTCGAACTCGGCCACCCGGCCATCCACCAACGGATCGCCACATGACCCGCATTTCGGCCCATCCGCCAGCTTGGCCACGGGCACCCGGTTGGCCTGCCCACAGGTGGCACAGGTAAGTTTTACCGCATCAGCCATGACAACCCCCAAACATTCCATTCACGGAATATATTGTATCACGCCGCCCCGGAAACAAGGGCAAATACCACACCATAAATCACCGATCCGGCCATCGTCGCCTGCACCACCGATTTGCGCCAGAAATACACCGCCAGCACCGCCGCAACACCAAACGCCAGCGGTCCCCATTGTGCCGCCTTCCCCATCACCATCGGCAACGCCGACGCTGCCACCAGCGTCGCAATCGCCGCAGGCCCGGTCGCCGCCAGAAACCGCGCCAAAATGCCGTCGGCAGGCAGGCCCGACAGATCAATCCTGGTCGGCAAGAACCGGAACGCCCAGGTGAACACCCCCACGATCAACGCCATGGTCAACAGATCAGCGCTCATGCACGGACCCGCGCGCCGAGCATCCGTCCAATCCCCAAAACCCCCGCCAGTGCGCCGCAAATCATGCCACCCAGAATGCCAACCGTTGACGAGATCCAGATTGTCGCCACCACCGTGACCACCGCCGCGATTGCCACCACCGGAACCTGTGCTTTGGACAAGATCGACAACAGCAGCGCCAAAAACAGCGCTGGCAACATGAACCCCAGCCCGGCGCTGATCGCCGGATAGGCCTCCAACGCGCCGCCGCCCGCAAAAGCCCCCGCCGCCGTCCCGCCCAGCCACGCGCCATAGGCCCCGATGGTCAGCCCAAACATGTAGCGTTCCGAATAGACCACATCACCCCGCGCCAGCGCGCCCAGCGCCGCGCCAAACACCTCGTCCGTCAACCCAAATGCCCAGGCCCAGGCATAGCGCGAACTTGCCGCCGCCCCCGCCCGCTTCATCAGCGTCGGCCCATACATCAGGTGCCGCAAATGCATCGCCACCAACGTGAACGCCGTCACCAGAATCGGCGCACCACTGGTCATCAACACCAGCGCCAAAAACTGCGCCGCCCCCGCATACATGATCAACGACATCATGAACGCCTCAAGCGGGGTGAAACCGGTCCGGGTCGCCGCCACGCCGAATGAGAACGCAATCGGGAAATACCCCAGCGCAATCGGCAACGCCGTCATCAGCCCTGCGGCAAAAGTCGATTTTGGGGAAAATGCGCTCATCGCCTCGCTCGAAAAACCTAAGGGGCCAAGCGGTAATGCCCGGCCCCCTGGCTGTCAACGACAGCCGACGCATGTATGGCGCAAAACCATACGTCCGCCATACGCGAACCATACGTCGCGTTTTACTCTGCCGCGTCCATATAGCTTTCCACTGGCGGGCAGGTGCACACCAGATTGCGGTCGCCATAAACGTTGTCCACGCGCCCCACCGGAGGCCAGTATTTGTCCACCCGAAACGCGCCCGGCGGGAAGCAACCCTGTTCGCGTGGATAGGCCCGCGTCCAATCGGCCACCAGATCCTCAACCGTGTGCGGCGCATGGTGTAAGGGGCTGTTTTCGGCCGATATTTCGCCATTTTCTACCGCGCGGATTTCCTCACGGATCGCCAAAAGCGCGGTGATAAAGCGGTCAATCTCGGCCTTGGTTTCGCTTTCCGTAGGCTCCACCATCAAGGTACCTGCCACCGGCCAGCTCATCGTTGGCGCGTGAAAACCGTTATCAATCAATCGCTTGGCGATATCATCCACCGTCACGCCCACTTCAGCAAAGGGTCGGGTATCCAAAATACACTCATGCGCCACCCGTCCCCGGTTGCCCATGAACAAAACCGGATAGGCCCCCTTCAGCCGCGCCGCGATATAGTTGGCGTTCAATATGGCAACCCGCGTCGCCTGCGTCAGCCCTGCCCCGCCCATCATCAGGCAATAAGCCCATGAAATCAGCAAGATAGATGCAGACCCATAGGGTGCCGCAGACACCGGGCCCTCGGCACCACCGGTCTCGGAATGGCCTGGAAGATAGGGCGCAAGATGCGCCTTAACCCCAATTGGCCCCATCCCCGGCCCGCCGCCACCATGCGGAATGGCAAAGGTTTTGTGCAGGTTCAGGTGCGATACATCCGATCCAATCTCGCCCGGTTTTACCAGCCCCACCATGGCGTTCATATTGGCACCATCAAGGTATACCTGACCGCCCTGTGCATGGGTAATATCACATATCTTGCGAACTGTTTCTTCAAACACACCATGGGTAGACGGATAGGTGATCATGCAGGCCGCAAGATCGCTGCCGGCCTGCTTGGCTTTGTCGGCGAAATCCTCCAGATCGACGTCGCCGTTGGGGGCGGATTTCACCACCACCACCTGCATCCCCGCCATCTGCGCCGACGCCGGGTTGGTGCCATGCGCCGAGACCGGGATCAGGCAAATCTTGCGATTCCCCTGCCCCTGCGCCCGGTGATAGGCCTGAATCGTCAGCAGCCCCGCATATTCCCCCTGCGCACCCGAGTTGGGCTGCATCGACATCGCGTCGTAACCCGTTATTTCACAGAGCTTTTCTGACAAATCGCTGATCGCTTCGTGATAGCCATTCGCCTGATCATGCGGTGCAAACGGGTGCAAAGACCCGAACTCTGGCCAGGTAATAGGCATCATTTCCGCTGCTGCATTCAGCTTCATCGTGCAAGACCCCAGCGGAATCATCGCCCGATCCAACGCCAGATCGCGGTCGGAAAGGCGGCGCATGTACCGCATCATTTCCGATTCCGCCCGGTTCATGTGAAACACCGGGTGCGTCAGATACTCCGATTGCCGAACAAGGGCTTGCGGGAAACCAAGCCCCACCTTCGCCGGTGCCGGATCGGTAATGCCGAACGCATCCAGCACCCGCTTGATCACGCCCGCATCGGTGGTTTCGTCCACCGAAATACCAACCCGGTCACGGCCCACTTTGCGCAGATTGATCCCGCGATGCCGCGCCGCCGCCATGATGCCAGCCTGACCCACGCCCACTTCGACGGTGATGGTGTCAAAGAACGCCTCGGGCTCCACTTTCGCGCCCGCAATCTTCAACGCCATCGCCAAACGCACTGCGTTGAAATGCACCCGTTCCGCAATCGCCCGCAGGCCCAGAGGCCCGTGAAAAACCGCGTAAAATGAAGCCATTACCGCCAGAAGCGCCTGCGCCGTGCAGACGTTCGACGTGGCTTTTTCGCGGCGGATATGCTGCTCGCGGGTTTGCAGCGACAGCCGATACGCCTTGTTGCCCCGGCTATCAATCGACACCCCGACAATCCGCCCCGGCATACTGCGTTTCAGATCATCGCGACACGACATGAAGGCCGCGTGTGGCCCACCATAGCCCATAGGCACGCCAAACCGCTGCGCTGACCCGACGGCAATATCCGCATCCATCGCACCGGGGTCTTTCAGCATGCACAGCGCCAAAAGATCGGTCGCCACGATGGCAATCGCCTTCGCCTTATGTAGCGCCTCAATCTCACGGCTAAAGTCGCGCACCTCGCCATAAGTGCCGGGATATTGGAAGATGGCGCCGAAAAACTGTTCTGCATCCATGGCTAGCGGATCGCCCACCACCACTTCGATGCCCAAAGGCACCGCTCGGGTTTGGATCACGCCGATGGTCTGCGGATGACAGCCCTGATCAACAAAGAACGCCCGCGCCTTCGACTTGGCAGACCGTTCCGCCATCGTCATCGCCTCGGCCGCCGCCGTCGCCTCATCCAACAGGCTGGCGTTGGCCACGGGCAAGCCGGTCAGATCGGCCACCATGGTTTGATAGTTCAAAAGCGCCTCAAGCCTGCCTTGGGCGATCTCGGGCTGATAGGGGGTATAGGCGGTATACCATGCCGGATTTTCCAATATATTCCGCTGGATAGCGGGCGGCGTTACCGTGCCGTAATAGCCCTGCCCGATCAGCTGGGTCATCACCCGGTTCTTGGCCGCCACACCGCGCATTTTATCCAGCAATTCGTGTTCCGCCAAAGGCGCCCAAGTCAGCGGCGCCTTTTGGCGGATAAACGCAGGCACAGTTTCGTCAATCAACTGATCCAGCGAGGCCACGCCAACCGCTTTCAGCATCGCCTCCATTTCCACGGGGGATGGCCCGATATGGCGGCGATTGGCGAAATCGTAGGCATTATAATCGGTTGGGATATAGGTCATCGGATCACCCGATCAGATCGTTGTATTCGTCTTCATCCATGAACTGATCCAGCACGGACAGATCATCAATCTTCATCTTGAAAATCCATGCCGCCCCTGTTGGGTCTTCGTTGACCAAGCTAGGATGATCAACCAGCTTTTCGTTTACCGCGACAATCTCGCCGTCAATCGGGGCCAGAATATCCGAGGCGGCCTTGACGCTTTCGATCACCACCACCTCGTCGCCGGCAGCCACCACGGTTTCCACCTCTGGCAACTCGACAAACACCACGTCGCCAAGGGCGGTGGCGGCGTGTTCGGTGATGCCGACGACAACCAGATCGCCCTCGACGCGCAGCCATTCATGTTCTTCGGTATATTTCATGTCGAACGCTCCTCAGCGCTTGTAGGTTGTGGGTTGAAAAGGAAGGGCGGAAACGGTGACCGGCAGATGTTTACCCCGCACCTCGCCCGTTAAGGGCGTGCCAAGGGCAGCATAGGCCGTGGCCACATAGCCCATGGCGATCGGCGCTTCGACCGAAGGGCCAAAGCCGCCCGAAGTAACGCTGCCAAGCGGCGTTGCATCGACCGCAAACAGGGCCGTGCCCTCGCGCATCGGCGCACGGCCATCGGGGCGCAGGCCAACCCGCTTGCGTTCAGGCCCCTCTGCCAGTTCGTGCAAGATACGGATATCGCCGGGAAAACCACCTGCGCGATCACCACCGGCACGGCGGGATTTTTGAATGGCCCACGTCAGATCGGCCTCGACCGGGCTGGTGGTGGTATCAATATCGTGGCCATAAAGGCAAAGCCCGGCCTCAAGGCGCAGACTATCGCGCGCACCAAGGCCAATGGGATCGACCTCTGGCATCGCCAGCAGGGCGCGGGCCAAAGCCTCGGCCTGCGCCTGTGGAACCGAGATCTCAAACCCGTCTTCGCCAGTATAGCCCGACCGCGAAATCCACAGATCGACCGCACCCCAAGCCAGCACTGCCGAATCCATAAATCGCATCGCCGCCACACCCGGCACCAACCGCGCCAATGCCGCCTCGGCCAGTGGCCCCTGAAGCGCCAACAATGCGCGATCCACAATCGGGATCACCTCACACGCCGCTGAAAGATGCGCGGTCATATGGGCAATATCGGCGACTTTGCAGCCCGCATTGACCACCACAAAGATGTGATCACCCCGGTTGGCGAACATCAAATCGTCAAGTATCCCCCCGGTTTCATTGGTAAACATGCCATAGCGTTGGCGCCCTTGTTTTACCCCCAGCACATCCACCGGCATCAAGGACTCGAACGCCAAAGCCGTCGCTTCATAGCTGCCGCGAGGGCGCAAGATCACCTGCCCCATGTGGCTGACATCGAACAAGCCCGCCTGCGTGCGCGTATGCAGATGTTCCTTCATCACCCCAGCGGGGTATTGCACAGGCATGTCGTAGCCTGCAAAAGGCACCATCTTGCCGCCCAATTCCACATGCAGATCATGCAGCCCCAGCCGCAACAGCCCCGGTTCCGTAAGGTCGGTCACACCGCCTACTCCCATTCCTGGCCGGTAAACACTCCGGCACCGTCCAGACAGGCCAATCCCTGTCCCACGATGCCCCCTCTGTCCTTACCCGCATAGGGCGCCTGAGATTGTTATCCCTTCGGCGGGTGCGGCTGCACCACTCTCCAGAGTCTGTCTGTCAGAACGGTCCCTTGCGCCTGAGAGTTTACCGGGGCGGTTGCTCCTTAGGCACCAGAACGGGTTTTTGGCCCATACCGGATTCTCCCGGTTCTGACGATGAGAACCTAGCCCGCTGCCCACAGCGATGGCAAGAGGGAAAGAGAATACGACAGTATACCGCGCAAATCCGTCCTGCGGCTTACCCCTTCGCGCGGCCTTTGTACGGTCAGCCTAACGTTTTTTTAGCCACAACGACCCGTTCACCCGGTGCATTGGCCGCGAATCAAAACCATCAAATCGCTCGAACATGTCGCCGGGCACCCGGACGCGATCTGCAGCTTTCTGCACAAAGGCGTCATTGAAAAACATGATCTCAAAGCTGTTGCCATGGGTCAGCATCATGTCCACCATATAGACCTCGTTCCATGAACGGTTCTCCATCGTGGACCAGCCCTTGGGATACTCAAATGGGTAAAAAATGTCGTGAATATGCACGATTACACCCGATTTTAACGCCGGAAGTATGTGCAGATATTCGAAATGCACATCGCTGCCAGTTTTCAATACATGCGAGGAATCGATGAACAGCACATCGCCCGCATCCAGTTTCCGAAAGAAATCCAAGGGTACCGACTGCACTTCCTGGCCGATCAGCTCTGCCATCGGCGGCGGCGACAGTTTGTTGATCCGGCTTAGATCGGGGTCGATGGTCGTAAAGCTTTTCAGCTTTGGCTTTTTCATCCGGTCGATGGTGTCAAAGATGCAGGCCGACGAGAAACCGGCCCCAATCTCGATGATGCGTTCGGGGTTCAGATCGGCAATCAGACCCGACAGGATCGAGGCGTCAAAATATTCGAATTGATTGTTCTGACCGTAGTAGCGGAACTCTGGGCTGCGCTCGAAAGGAAAGTGCTGGATATGCGGCGCGATCCGCGCCCATGTCGCCACCATCGCCTCAATGTCCAGCATGGCATCCACCCGCGCCGTCTGGGCCGCGAAATGGGCAGATCGAAGGTAGCGGCGATTGGCTTTGGGATGCGTGACTGGGCTGTAAAAGTGGCCGGGTGGCGCGAACAAGGGAACCTCGGGTTTGCTTTCGGTCATCGTGGTTCCTTTTGGCAGCTCTTTGGCATAGCTTTGGCCATGGTGTAGACTGTTGTCAAACACGCTACAATCCAAGTCAAGAACGCGCCGTCAACGCTGCCCGACCTTTGGTGCGCCAATCGCTTGCAGCGCCAACCCGTAAGACAGGGCAGCAAAGATTACCCCGCCCAGCGCTTGCCCCCACAACACCCCCGGCGCGCCGTAGACAGCCCCCAGCCAGATCACGAACGGCACGGTTCCAAGCGTATGCCGCCCCCAATTCACCAACGTCGGCAAAAAGGGCCGCCCCAGATTATTGCAGGCGGCATTGGCGACAAAGATCACCCCGTTGAAAAAGAACGCCAATGTCAGCGGACCGCAGAAAAGATACACCAATTCGCGGGTTAAACCCTCGGCGTGGAACAGATCGGCAATCGGTGCGCGCAACACAAACATCAGGGCCGAAACCACCACGCTGACCAGCGCGGTAAAAATCAACGCATCAAGGAACGCTCGGCGCACCCGGTCCATCCGTCCTGCTCCGAAATTTTGCCCGATGATCGGGCCAATGGCCCCGGTCAACGCGAAAATCACCCCAAACGCCACCGGGGTCAACCGCCCGGCAATCGCCATGCCCGCCACAGCAGCCTCGCCATAGCTGGCCATCGCCCGGGTGACAAAGGCCTGCCCCACGGGCGTCGCCACCTGCGTCAGGATCGCGGGAAAGCCAATGGCCAGAATTGGCCGCAAATCTTGCTTCACGCCATCTACCGAGGGCCGATCAAACCCGCCGTGATGCTTGATGATCGGCAGCAATGCCACCCCCGCAATCACCATGCGCGAGGCCACCGAGGCAATCGCCGCCCCCGTCAGATCCCAGCCAAAGCCAAAGATCAAAATCGGGTCCAGAATGGCATTCACCACCGCTCCCCAGATCGTCGCCATCATGGCACGCCGCGCATCGCCATGGCTGCGCAGAATGGCGCCACCGATCATGCCCACCATCAGCAGCGGCTGTGACGGGATGATGATCGACAAAAAATGCACGGTCAGATCATGGGTTTCCCCGACCGCCCCCAGCAAGCTGACCAAAGGCGACAGAAACACCCAGACCAGTGCCGCAAACACCACGCCAAAGCCGAATCCCAACAACAACCCATGCGTCGCCTTTTGCCGTGCCCCTGCCATATCCCGCGCGCCCACCGCTTGCGAAACCAGCGCACTGACAGCAATGCTTAACCCGATCCCAAACGAGGTAGTAAAGAACAGGATCACCCCGGCATAGCCGATCGCCGCGGCAAGTTCCGCTCTACCCAGCATGGCAATGAAGACCATGTTCACCAGATCAACGGAAAACACCGCCATCAAACCGACCGACGATGTCAAAGACATCACCGCCACATGGCGAAACAGGCTGCCTTCCAGAAACTTCGCCTGAACACCCGGTTTCGTCATGCCGCCTCCAAATGAAAAAGAGGCCCTACGCCCCTTCTTCTGTTCCCAAATATCCTCGGGGGGTCCGGGGGGCAGACAGCCCCCCGTGCTTGCCGCAGCCCCGACCTCAGCCCTTGGCGCGCACGACCTGCAACAGCGGCATCACATCTGCCATTTCCGGCCCATGCGCCTGCCCGGTAAGGGCCAGACGCAACGGCATGAACAGCCCCTTGCCCTTGCGCCCCGTGGCTTCTTTTACCGCTGCCGTCCACTGACCCCATGTTTCGGGGCCAAACGGCATCGCGGGCAACAGGGCCACGGCTTGCGCCACAAACTCTTTGTCTTCATCGGCAATCTGCGGCTCTGCGCCATCGCGGAACAGGGTCCACCAGACTTCCAGATCCGCTAAAATCGTAATGTTCTCGCGGGCTACCTTCCAGAAATTTGCCGCCAGCGCCCCTGGCACACCTAATGTCTTAATCCGTTCTGCCACCGCGTCAAACGGCAGGCCCTGCACATATTGGCGGGTCAGCGGGAACAGGTCGTCGGAATCAAATTTCGTTGGTGCCGCCCCAAAGGTGCCAATTTCAAACCCATCTGCCAACTCGTCCATCGACCCAAACAGCACCACCGGCTGCGAAGACCCCAACCGCGCCATCAGCGACAAAAGTGCCATCGGTTCAATGCCTTGCGCCCGCAAATCGCGCAGGCTCAGGGTGCCGAGACGCTTTGACAACGCCTCGCCCTGCGGCCCGGTAAGCAGGCTGTGGTGGGCAAAGGCCGGCGGGGTGCCACCCAACGCTTCCATGATCTGGATCTGTGTTGCGGTATTGGTGACATGGTCCGCCCCGCGCACAATAGAGGTCACTCCCATGTCGATATCATCAACCGACGACGCGAAGGTATACAAAACCTGCCCATCGGCGCGGATCAGAACCGGGTCGGATACCGATGCCGCATCAATCGAGATTGGCCCCAGAATACCGTCGTTCCATTCGATCCGGTTCTGGTTCAGCAAGAACCGCCAATAGCCGTCGCGATCCTTGCGCATCGCCTCGCGTTCGGCTGCCGTCAGGCGATAAGACGTGCGATCATAGACCGGCGGCTTGTGCATGTTCAGCTGTTTCTTGCGCTTCAGATCCAGCTCGACCGGACTTTCGAAACATTCATAAAACCGCCCCGCCGCGCGCAGTTGATCGGCGGCCTCGCGGTAACGATCCATCCGCAAGGACTGCTTTTCCACATGATCCCAATGCAGGCCAAGCCATTCAAGATCCTGCATGATCCCGTCAGCATACTCTTGCTTAGAGCGTTCCTGATCGGTGTCATCCAGACGCAGAATGAATTTACCCCCCGCCTTGCGGGCGATCAGATAGTTCATCAGCGCGGTGCGCAGGTTGCCAACATGGATATAGCCGGTGGGCGAAGGGGCAAAGCGGGTAATGGTTTTGGCGGTTGTCATCGGGTCTCTCCTGAACCCTGCCCGTCTGTCACAGCGGCGTGAAATTGTCCATATCGCCGCCTGATCGCGGCTTTGCCAATTTGCCTGATACGACTATACTGCCGTCATGACCCATGCCCCTGCCGATTTCATCGCCCCCGACGCCGATCTGATCGCGCAACTGGCGCATGGTGCCATTGCTGATTTGCCCGAAACCTACCGCGCCGCTGCCAGCCATATCGTACTGCGGATCGAAGATTTCCCGGCACCCGAAATCATGCAAGCACTCGGCGTTGAAGACCCGTTCGAGCTGACCGGGCTATACGAAGGCACGCCACTTACCGAAAAATCCGTTATGGATCAACCGCTTCACCCGGACGTGATCTGGCTGTTCCGCCGCCCGATGCTGGATGAATGGGTCGAACGTGGCAACGTCAGCCTGGCCGAACTGGTGACCCATGTGTTGGTGCATGAACTGGCGCATCATTTCGGCTGGTCAGATGCAGATATTGCCAGCATCGACCCTTGGTGGGAATAGACGCACACCTGTTTTGCGCCTGCGCACAGCTTGTTGCCAAAGCGTGACTGGTCCAACAGGTGTCCAAGGGTATTTTCCTAGCATCGCAAAATCCGTCAGAGGGCACCTAAGAAGTCGTCCATGCTTTTTCTCCACCACGCGCTGTTCGCGGCGATGGCTTTCGCCTTGTGCCCGCCAGCTACCTGATGATGCTTAACGGATAGAAATAGGGCGGTTTCAGCCGCCTTATTTCAAAATTATTTCAATGGGTTGATCAGACAGCCAGTTTCGCGGCAATGGTCACCAGACGCGTAGCCTGATGGGCAATGGCAGCCTTTGCTTTCTCGTCGAACGGCGTGCCTTGGGTGTGGCTG
>JBAVTI010000524.1:0-3490 GCA_049696055.1 Paracoccaceae bacterium
GCGCGCCCTACCACGCCCCGCCGCTGATCCGCAGCCATGCCGATGCCATCAGCCGCCCGCCGCGCCGCCTGCGCGTGGCCCTATGCGACACCACCTTTGCCGGCGAGGCGATCCACCCCGATTGCCGCAATGCGGTGCTGGATGCCGCCCGCCTGTTGGCAGGCCTTGGCCACCACGTTGAACCGATGCGCCCCCGCGCCAACGTGGCGTCGATGATGCGCGCCTGGACCGACATTGTCGCCGTCGGCACCGCCCTTGGCATCACCAAATCCCTGAAAGGCCGCCCCCTGACCACCGATCTGGTCGAAGGCGTCGGGCGTGGCGCGCTTGCCCATGCCGCCACCCTGCACCCCACCCGCTATTTGGAAGCGGTGGGTGAAATTCACGCCTTTGGCCGCGAGATGGCTGCGTTCTTCGATCCCGAAACCGGCCCCCAACCCGATATCCTGCTGTCTGCCACCCTTGCCGAACCCCCCGCCAAAGTCGGCCGCTTTAGCCATCAAACCGAAGACTACCTTGCCTACCGCATGGGCCCGAACGGCATTTTCGCCTACTCGCCATTCTGTGCTGTCTTCAACGCTTCGGGCCAACCCGCAGCCTCGGTTCCGCTTGGCACCAGCGCGCAGGGTCTGCCCATCGGCATTCACCTTGCCACGCGCGTCGGCGCGGATGAGGAATTGATTGCGCTTTGTGCAGAATTGGAACGCGCAGCCCCATGGATTGGCCGAAAGCCTGCGCTGCGTCAGAAACCGCTTGCTTCCGTGGGGTAAGCCGGAAAATATGATCAAAAGCAATAAACTAAGACTCACCACCGGGGGTAGAACCATTGTCGGACATTGCCGTAGAAGCCAAACATGCCGTCAAGGCGTTTGGGCAAGGGGATACTGCGGTGCGCGCGCTCGACGATGTGTCTGTGCAAATCCGCAAGGGCGAGTTTTTTACCCTGCTTGGCCCCTCAGGCTGCGGCAAGACCACGCTTCTGCGTCTGATCGCCGGGTTTGAAACCCCGACATCGGGGCAAATTCTGCTGGATGGTCAAGATATTACCGACCTGCCGCCAAACAAGCGCCCGGTAAATACCGTGTTCCAAAGCTACGCCTTGTTTCCGCACCTGACCGTGTTGCAAAATATTGGCTTCGGTCTGGAAATGCAGGGCAAACCCAAGGCCGAGGTCAAAGCCACCGCCGAAAAGATGCTGGCCCTGGTTCGGATGGAGGCGTTTGCTACCCGCAAAGTGGCCCAGCTTTCGGGCGGCCAACAGCAACGTGTCGCCCTTGCCCGCGCGCTTGCCCCGCAACCCAAAGTGCTGCTGCTGGACGAGCCGCTTTCCGCGTTGGATCTGAAACTGCGCAAGGAAATGCAGGTCGAGCTGAAACGCCTGCAACTTGAAACCGGCATTACCTTCGTCTTCGTCACCCATGATCAGGAAGAAGCCCTGACCATGTCTGACCGCATCGGTGTGATGAGCGCGGGCAAGATCCAGCAAATTGGCACCCCGCGCGAAATTTACACCCGCCCGGTCAACCGCTTTGTCGCCTCGTTCATCGGCGAGACCAATTTCCTGCCCGCCACCATCGAGGCGGGCCAGGTGCGCCTTGCCAGTGGGGCGACCGTCGATGCCGTGGGCGCGGCCGACCGCAGCGGCAAGGTCACCGTTACCATTCGCCCCGAACAGATCCGAATTGCAGCCGTGGCCGAGCCGGGGGCCCTGCCCGCCACCATCCGGTCTTGGGTGTATTTTGGCACCGATACGCATTGCCATGCGACGCTTTCAGATGGCAGCGAAGTTGTGGTTCGCCTGCAAAGCCCCGCTTCCGGGGATGCCGGATTGGAACGTGGCGCGGCTGTGGGGCTGTGTTTTGCCCCCGGAGCCGCCCAAGTGCTGGGGGATTGACGCGGTGAGCAGCAACGAAGACGCCCAAGTTGCCGCCGCCACCCGCGATGGCTGGCTGTTATCCGCCCCGGCGCTGTTTATCCTTACCGTTGCCGCAGCGGGGCCGCTGTTGATCGTGCTGGTGTTTTCGTTTCTGACACCGGGGAAATACGGCAATGTCGAATGGATTTTCTCGCTCGAGGGTTGGCGCGGGATTCTGTATTCAGCCGATATCTTTGATCCGGGCGTCTATCAGTTGGCGGATGCCCATCTGACCATCTTTTGGCGGTCGGTAAAGTTGTCAATGGCAACCACGCTGATCACCTTTGCGGTGGGGTTTCCGACCGCGTGGTTCATCGCAACGCGGCCCCCCCGGGCACGCGCATTCTGGTTGTTCCTGATCACCATTCCGTTCTGGACCAACCTTTTGATCCGCACCTTTGCGATCAATGAGATCATCCGCAACGAAGGCTTCTTGAACCGCATCCTGATGGGGATGGGGCTGATTACCAAACCACTTGTGATCATCTATACCGATTTCGCGGTGTTCGTCGGCATGACCTATGTTTACCTGCCGTTGATGGTGTTGCCGCTGTTCGCCTCGATCGACCGCTTCGACATGAAGCTGCTAGAGGCGGGCTATGACCTTTACGCCAGCCGTTGGCAGGTGTTGCGGCGGGTGATCCTGCCTATCGTCAAGCCCGGCATCGTGGCGGGGTCTATTCTGGTGTTCGTGCCCTCGCTTGGTGCCTATGTCACGCCGCGCATCCTTGGGGGCGGCAAGAACATGATGATCGGCAACTTTATCGAGTTGCAGTTCGGTCAGGGCCGCAACTGGCCCTTGGGGGCGGCGCTGTCGGTGATGCTGCTGGTGATCGTGACCGTGGCGCTGCTGGTCTATGTACGCTTTTCCAACCGGGAGAGTTCGCATGGCTAATCGCTCGTTCGTTGTTGCGCGACTGCCGGGGTTCACCACGACTGCCGTTATTGTGTTTGTGGCGCTATATCTGCCGATCCTGATGCTGGTGGTCTACTCGTTCAATTCGGGCAAGTCGGTGGCGCTGTTCGAGGGCGTCTCGCTGCAGTGGTACGTCAAGGCCTGGGCCAATGATCGTGTGATCGACGCGACACTTCGATCGCTGACCATCGCGTCGGTGGCGGCGGTGCTTTCAACGGGTGTTGCCACCATGGCGGCGTTGGGCACCACGCGGCGGCGGGCGTTCAAGGGGCAGACCCTGATCTATGTGATGATCAACCAACCTTTGATGGTGCCGGAAATTGTAACCGCCGTGGCGCTGCTGATCTTTTTTGCCTGGATCAAGGTAATGACGGGGTATCAGGGGCTGGGCTATCTGATCCTTGCGCATTCGGCGTTTTGCATACCCTTTGCCTATCTGCCGATCCGTGCGCGGCTTGAGGGCATGGATCTCACGCTGGAAACTGCGGCGGCCGATCTTTACGCAACCCGCTGGCAGGCGTTTCGCCGGGTGACGTTGCCCTTGCTGTTGCCAGGCATTCTGGCCGGGCTGATGCTGGCCTTTGTGACGTCGCTTGATGATGTGGTGATCACGCTGTTTGTGAAATCGGCGGGGCAAGATACGCTGCCGACCTATATGC
>JBAVTI010000525.1:0-3046 GCA_049696055.1 Paracoccaceae bacterium
TTTTTCATCCAGCTGCGGTGGTAAATCGCGTCCTTCGAGGTGCCGCCAAACCATTCCTGCGAACGCAATTTGCGGGGCCATACGGCGGGTTTGAATGTCATGGTTTATCCTTTCACAGCACGCGCACCGGCGGCGTATCATCGGCGGCAATCGCCAGTGGGTTGACAAGCGGCAGGCCGAACGCCGCCGCCTCAATCTCGAACACATCGCCCGCCTGCGTCTTGATGCCATCGGCAAACGACAAGGTCGCGGTGCCAAACATATGCACATGCAAATCGCCGGGCTGGCGGAAGATGCCGTATTTGAAATGGTGGTATTCAAGGTTCGCCAGCGAATGCGACATGTTCGCCTCGCCCGAAACAAACGGCTTTTGCCAAATCACCGCCCCATCCCGGCGAATACGGCTTGTCCCCTGCACATCGGCAGGCAGATCGCCCACCAACAGCTCTGGCCCGAAACTTGCAGGCCGCAGCTTTGAATGCGCCAGATACAAATAGTTGATCCGCTCCGTCACATGATCGGAAAACTCATTGGCTAGGGCAAAGCCCACCCGATACGGCACACCATCCGCACCAATCAGATAAAACGCCGCAATTTCAGGCTCCTCGCCCCCATCAAGCGCAAATCCCGGCGACACCAACGCTTCACCGGGGGCCACGGCCCCATACCCGGTGCCTTTGTAAAACCACTCGGGCTGCACACCGCGCGCACCCTCCGCAGGCTTGCCGCCCTCAAGCCCCATCCGAAACATCTTCATGCTGTCGGTCAACTGCTCTGCCGCACCTGCCACCTTGGCATGCATCGCATCGCGCGCCGAGGCTGATCCCAAATGCGTAAGCCCGGTGCCGGTAATGTGCATATGCGCCGGGTCGGGGTGGCGCAGCGGGCAATCCAACGCCCCCGCCGCCAACAACGCCGCCAGATCGACAACCGCCCCCGAGCCGCGCGCCGTCACCACATCGGCCATGCTTTGGCCCGCATAAATTGCCGCCTGCGCCAGTTCCAGAACGCTATCTGCCCCCGGCACCACCCGCGCCTCAGTGCCCACCCGGCAGATCACGCCGCCTTTGATCAACTGGCTTAAATGCATGATAACCCTCAGGATTTCGATTTGTTATAGACGTCAAAAATCACCGCCGCCAACAGGACCAACCCCTTGATCACCTGCTGGTAATCAATGCCGATGCCAAGGATCGACATGCCGTTGTTCATCACCCCCATGATGAACGCGCCCACCACTGCGCCCACAATGGTGCCCACCCCGCCCGACATCGACGCGCCGCCGATGAACACAGCGGCAATCACGTCCAACTCGAACGACACCCCCGCCTTGGGCGTGGCGGTGTTTAGCCGTGCCGCAAAGATCAACCCCGCCAGCGCCGCCAGAAACCCCATATTGGCAAAGGCCAGAAACGTCAGCCGCTCGGTCTTGATCCCCGATAGTTTGGCCGCTTTTTCATTGCCGCCAATGGCATAGATCCGCCGTCCGATGGTGGTCGAGTTGGTCAGAAACATATAGACGACGATCAACACGCCCATCGTGACCAGCACGTTGGGAATGCCGCGAAACGTCGCCAGCAACCATGTAATGTACAAAATCGCCGCCGCGATCACCACGTTCTTGCCGATAAAGAATGACGAAGGCTCGTCCGCCATGCCATAGGCCGCAGCCCGGCTGCGCGCTGTCCATGCCATCCACAAAATCGCCGCCACAATGCCGATACCCGACAACAGCGCAAAGCCGTTCAGCTTTTCGATCCCGAAAATCCCGGCCATGAACGGCAGGAAATCTGGCACAAACCCGGTCGACAGCGATTGAAACCCTTTGGAAAACGGCCCCACTGATTTGCCATTCAACAGCCACAGCGTCGCCCCGCGAAACACCAGCATCCCCGCCAGCGTCACGATGAAACTGGGGATGCGCCAATAGGCAATCCAATAGCCCTGCGCCGCCCCGATTGCGGTGCCAAACCCAAGGCTAAGCACGATCACCAACAGCGGATGCATGTCGTAATCGACCATCATCACCGCCGCCAAGGCACCGATAAACCCGACAACCGATCCCACCGACAGATCAATATGCCCGGCCACAATCACCAACAACATGCCCAGCGCCATGATGATGATATAGCTGTTTTGCAAAAACAGGTTGGTCAGGTTGACAGGCTTCATCAAGGTGCCATCGGTAGCCCATTGAAAAAACACCATAATCGCCACCAAGGCCAACAACATCCCATACTCGCGCATGTTGTTTTTCAGATAGGCCAACACCGAGGGTTGATCGCTCATCTTATTCTCCCGATGCCTGCATGATGGTCTCCATAATCCGTTCCTGACTGGCCTCGGCGCGGGATAGCTCGCCCACAAAGGCCCCCTTGTTCATCACATAAATCCGGTCGCACATCCCCAACAACTCGGGCATTTCCGAGCTGATCAGGATGACACCTTTGCCCATATCGGCCAGCTGATTGATGATCGAGTAGATCTCGAATTTCGCCCCGACGTCGATGCCCCGCGTCGGTTCGTCCAAAATCAGCACATCGGGCTCGGTGAACAGCCATTTCGACAGCACCACCTTTTGCTGATTGCCGCCCGACAGGTTGACCACCTTCTGAAACACCGTCGGTGTGCGGATATTCAGCGCCGCTTTGTATTCTTCGGCCACCTTGCGTTCGCGGTTGCCGTCAATCACCCCGCGCTTTGACACCCGCGCCAGATTGGCAAGCGAGGTGTTGCGCAAAATCGTCTCGTCCAGCACCAACCCCAGCGCCTTGCGGTCTTCGGTCACATAAGCAAGCCCCGCCGCAATCGCCGCAGGCACCGAGGTCAGATTGGCCGCCTTGCCGCCCAAGGTCACAGCCCCGGTGGTTTTTCCACCCCAAGACCGCCCGAACAGGCTCATGGCAAATTCGGTGCGCCCCGCCCCCATCAGGCCGGCAATCCCCACCACTTCGCCGCGTTTTACCGTCAAATTCACGTCGCGGATCACTTGGCGATCCGGGTGCAGCGGGTGCCAGACGTTCCAGCCCGCAACCGCCATCAACTC
>JBAVTI010000526.1:0-3101 GCA_049696055.1 Paracoccaceae bacterium
CCGCGCCCGCGCCGGCTCGCCGCGCCGCGCCATCCGGCCCAGCAAATCCACCCGCCCCAAAGGCACCTGACCCAAGGCCCGCGCCTGAACCGACAAACAGCCCTTGGCATCCAGCAGCACAAAACCCAAGCTCGTGCGCACCAGCCCAAACAGCGGCACCGCCCCCGTCAGCAGTTGCGTCAAATAAGCAAGCTCAACACGGTCTACCCCGGTTAACGCCTCGCGCCCCAACCGCGACACCAGCCGCGAAAGGTCTAGCAGCCGCGCGTTCGGGGCCGCCTCCACGGCCTTACTGCGCGGCTTTCAGTTGTGCCATCATGTCATGCAGATAGGCCGAAAACTCGACCTGCAAATCGGGGCGCGCCAAGCCGAACGCCACCGTCGCCTGCAAGAACCCGGCCTTCGATCCGCAATCATAGCGCTGACCCCGGAACCGGAAACCATAGACCTTGTCCGGCCCGTTTACCTCTTCGGCAATTGCGTCGGTCAGCTGAATTTCGCCCCCCGCGCCCTGCTTCATCCGGTTCAGGTTGGCCAGCACTCTTGGCGTCAGAATATACCGTCCGATCACTGCTAGGTTCGATGGCGCATCTTCGGCCTTTGGCTTTTCGACCAAGCCCTTGGCCCGCACAATCGCGCCCATATCTTCAGCCACGTCCAGCACACCATAGGACGAGGCCTTTTCTGGCGGCACTTCCATCGTGGCCACCATATTGCCGCCGGTCTGCTCGTAAGCTTCGACCATCTGCTGCAAACAGGGCTTTTCCGCTGCGATGACGTCATCGGGCAGCAACACCGCAAAGGGCTCATTCCCGATCAGCCGTCGCGCGCACCACACCGCATGACCAAGCCCAAGCGGACGGTTCTGCCGCACATAGGCAATCGCGCCGCTGTCCATGTTGGTATCTTTCAAGATCTCCAGCAACTCGGTCTTACCGGCCCGCTTTAGCGTCGCTTCCATCTCGGGGGCGTGGTCGAAATAATCCTCAAGCGCCGATTTTCCGCGCGAGGTGACAAACAGAAATTCCTTGATCCCTGCCGCACGTGCCTCATCAATCGCGTATTGGATCAACGGTCGGTCAACCAGCGTCATGATCTCTTTGGGGATGGATTTCGTCGCAGGCAGGAACCGCGTTCCCATGCCAGCCACAGGAAAAACCGCCTTGGTGACCTTCTTGATCTTCATTCTTCTCACTCTTTTTCATAGACCCTGAAAGGGTAGTCACAGGTTACACGCTCAACATCGGCTTCGCACTGCAATCTGACAAAACTCGGGTCGATTAGCGCGAATCTGTCGACAATTGAATCCTGTAAAGCACAGAATCCACTTTCACAAAGGGCGAAGTGCCGCAAGTCTTCGGGCTTCCAACGCGATACGCGCCGTGATGCCCCATCGCCGAAACAGCGGCTCATGCCGTTCAGCCTTACCATATACACCGCCGCTTTGCAGCCAAAACCCCTCGGCCTGAAAACTGTGACGATGATAAACGGCGCTTCGGCTAAACACAAACACCGTCACAACATCACCCGCCGCCGCCGCCGCCCGCGCTTTTGCCAACAATGCCGCCCGCTGCCAAATGGTGCCCGCAATCACCCGCCCCGCCCGTGGCCCGGTTCCCGGCAGCGCCAAAAACGCGGTCGCGGTCTTTGCAAGTGCTGCCATCGGTGCCAGCGCCCTTTGCGCCCCATCGGCAATGCCCGCGTCCAACGTCGCCAACATTCGCCTCACATCGCGCGGCTCGATCAGCCCTGCCACCATCAGCCGCAACAACCGCGCCCGCTGTTCATCCCGCAGCCGTGCCAACACCGCATCGTGCCGCCCAACCGCTGTATGTCGTCGCAAAAATACCGCAGTTGAGGCGCCGATTTCATGCAAAGAGGTTGGCACCCGGTCCCCTCGCCTGCGCGCCGATGCCTCAAATCCATGATGCACCTGCGCCAGTGGCACCACTGCGGTCAGACCTTGCCCCGCCAGCCGCAAATTCACATCCGCTTCGTCCAGATAGAACCAAAGGCTCTCGTCAAATCCACCCGCCGCCAGCAAGGTATCGCGGCGAAACGCGCAATTCGTGCCTTGGGTTTTCACCGCATATTGCTTTGATCCCGAATGCAAACTGACCGCCGCCGCATCTACCTTTAGCGGATGATCCACGCCTTCGGCATTGACCAGCACCGCTTTCCACTGAAACGAGATCCCGTTGCGCCCGCGCACAAACCCGCCCGCCTGCACCACCTGATTATCCGCAAAGGGTGCAGTTAAACGGCCAAGCCAGGTTGGTTCCGGCACCGCATCATCATCGACAAACGCCACCACAGGGGCGCTTGCCATGCCCAGCCCGATATTGCGCGCGCCCGAGATATTGGCCACGTCATATTCGGCAATCTTCACCGTCCAGCCCGCAGCCCGCACTGCAACACAGGCTGCCGGGTCTGCCACCACAATCACCTCGAACTGCGGATGATCCGATTGCGCCAGCCCCGTCAGGCACCGCAACAACGCCTGCGTCCGATGCCGGCTTACAATAATAACCGACGCAGGAATGGCGTTCATTCAACGCCCATCTCAACCATCATCGCCTCGATCCGCGGCACGTCTTCGGGGTTGTTCAACTCCCAAAACTGCCGCCCGCGTGCCTGCACCTCGACGCACAACACCGCACGCCCGTTTTCCATGAACCGCAGTTGCTCCAGTCCCTCAAGCGCCTCCAGCGGCCCCATCGCCCAGCCCGAATAGGCCGCCAACGCATCGGGGCGGTAAGCGTAAACGCCCACATGATGAAACACTGGCGTCTCATCGCCATCGGCGTAAACCTTACCTGTGTAAGGGATCACCTCTTTCGAGAAATACAGCCCCCGCCCGCCAACGCCAAACACCGCCGTGGTGCCGCCCACCCGCCCCGCCCGTCGATCGGCCAAAAATCCATTCAGCGCCCGCCCGTCACAGCGCAAAACCGGCGTCGCCACCTCGGCCGTGGGGTTCGCCCGCAATCCGGCAATCAGGTCTTCGACAAACCATGCAGGTGTCAACGGCGCGTCGCCTTGCAGGTTCACCACAATGTCAAACCCCGGCAGTAACGCCTGCACTTCGGCACAGCGTTCGG
>JBAVTI010000527.1:0-2681 GCA_049696055.1 Paracoccaceae bacterium
TTGCGAAACAGGGTTTTGAACATCGCCGCCCGCCAAGGCCAGTGCAACACCGCAGGCGCCGCCCGCGTGAATACTTCCGTCACCGGGCGATCCTCAAACCCCACTACGCCTGCGTTGCCAAACATCCGCCACGTCAGCGGCACCGCCGTCGCCTCGGGCAGGGCGGCCAACAACGCCCCCAGCGTGCGATCCCCGACATGCACATTCACAAACTCATCAATATCGACAAACAGCACCCAATCCGCCGCCGCCTTCAGCGGATGTTTGTCCGCCGCCTTTAGCGCCGCCCACTGTGGGCCGGCGTCATGCGGCCCGTCATTGCGCACATGGGTAAGCCAGCCCATTGCCGCCAGCCGGTCCAGCATGACATCGGTGCCATCCGTGCAATCATTTGAAAACACCAGAAAATCGGTGAACCCGGTACAGCGGTGATGCGCCAACCACTCCAGCAAGAACGCGCCCTCGTTGCGCACCGTCAGTATGGCTAATGTGCGCATTTGGCCTGCCTTTGCTCAATGGCGGCGATCAGATCGCCATAGTCCTGCCGCGCCGTCAGTTCGGCAATCTTGGCGCGATGCCACGCCACCGCCGCCGTGTGCAGCGCCGCCAATTCCCGGTCCGCCATCAGTTGCGCCAACCACGCCGCCACCGCCCCATCATAGCGCCGCACCGCATCACAGCGCACCTCGGCCACATCAAACCGATCCCAATAGTCAATTTCCATCGCCTGCTCGGAATGGTTTACCCGGCCCCGGTCCCGCTTCACCAGAAAACTGTCGCGTGACCGCAAGGCATAATGGTTCACCTGCGCAAACCGGGTGTCGTTTTGCACAAACATCACGTGGTGCTGCGGTACATGGGCAACGCCCCCCGGCACCTCACGCCGCAAATCCCGCCCCAACTCTGGCTTGGCAATCGGTGCGTGCACCCCGATGCGCTGCACATTCTCCAGCCCGCGAAACAGCGACTTCGGATAGGCTGGCCCACCACCCCCCTCCGCCGCGCCACGCACAAACTGCTGCGTCACCCGACCCGCTTCATAGCCGCGCCGCCCCGCCGGCCCAAACGTCCGCCACGGCACTGAAATCACTTCCGTCCCAACACCCGCCGCCGCCACCAAGGCCCGCACCGTGCCATCCCCCCCCTTCACCACTAAAAACTCATCCGCATCACAAACGTATAGCCACTCGGCCCCCGTCACTTCGTCATAGCGCCGCACCTGCTTTAGCGCCGCCCGCTGGATCGAGGTTGCCGCCCAAACCTTGGTGCCGTGATGCCGCACCACCCCCATCGCCTGCAACCGCAGCGCCATCGCTGTCGTCGGGTCCGCACAATCATTGGTGCAGATCACCATTCGATCAAACCCCAACGCCTTGTGATGCGCCACCCATTCCAGCAAGAACGCCCCCTCATGCTTCATCGTGGTGATTACGGTATATTCCCCCATCACCACGCCGACCGTTTCTTTCTGGCCAAAATATCCCCGCCGGAGGCCACCTGCCCATCCGCACGCCCACCGCCCGATTTGCGGCAAAAATCTTTCTGCAAGATTTTTTGCACGCCGATCAATGCTCGGCCTCGCCATTATGCTCGACGGTGAAAAAGAAATCCTTGGCCTTCACGCCCTCATGCATTCCTTCAGGAATAACCCCCGGTCCCGCCGCAAACACCGCAGATCCGAAATGCTGTTGCAACCGGCACAGCGCCTCCATCCGCGCCCCCGTCAATTCACCATAAAACTGCGTGTAATTCTCGGTCGCCCGCAACTCGGCAATCTTGGCGCGATGGCAGCCCACCGAATGCGCGTGCGCCGCCCTGATCTCGGGGTCCGCCAAAAGGCGCTCAAACTCCAACCGAAGCGCCGGGATCATCCGCTGGATAGATGTATCCTGATCAATATTATGGTTCATCCGGAACCAGTAATTCAGCCCCTGATCGCGGTCGACATGGTTCACCCGCCCCCGATCGCGCTTTACCAGAAAACTCTCCGCTGACCGCACCGCATAATGGTTCAGCGACACCCAGTCATACCCATAGGTCTCCAGCGTCGAGCGCCAGCCATTCCTATACATCTCTTTGGGCAACGGCTTGCCCGACCCGTTCAACCACCGCACCTCATCCCACAAATCGGGCTTCAAGCCCTTGGGCCGATGCACTCCCAACTTCTTGTAGATATCAATATTGCGAAACAGCGTCTTGAATCCCCAGGCCTGATGCGGCTTGCGAATAACTTCCGGCGCACAACGGTCAAACTGCTCCAGCAAGAACCGATCCTGATATTCATGCACCTCTGCATTGCCAAACAGCCGCCAGGTCAGGCTGATCATATTGGCCTCGCCCATCGCATCATAAAGGGCGCGCAACGTGCCATCCCCGATCTTGATATTGATGAACTCATCAACATCCATACAGATGCCCCAGCCGCAATTTTGCATCACAGGCTCGGCTTCCGCCGCCTGCAACGCCGCGTGCTGTGGCTTTAGCCCGGTTTCTTTGAACGGGTTGTCACGGTGCTGCACCAGCCCCTTGGCCTGCAACAAATCCAGCATGGTGTCGGTGCCATCGCTGCAATCATTGGTGTAGATCAGGAAATCATCGACCCCGATCATCCGATGATAGGCAATCCACTCAAGGATAAACGGCCCTTCATTCTTCATCGTCGTGACAATCGCCGTGCGCCC
>JBAVTI010000528.1:0-2172 GCA_049696055.1 Paracoccaceae bacterium
CCAAAGGCCGCAATGCCGCCAAGCCGGGGCCATTTGTACGCAAGAAAGCGGGGCAGGTGTTGGGCGGGGCGCAGACGATTTTGGCCGATGGCCGGGCGGATTGTTTTGAAGATTGAATTTATCGCCCAAAATTCGCCTAGATTGCGGGTCAAGCAAACGCTAAACTGAAGTAGTAGGTTTGCGCACATGCCGGGTTGGTACAAATTTCTTTTGGTTCTTTCTATCCTTATGGTTTGCCTCACTTTCGCAGCTGAAATTGTGATCGTCAGCACGATGTACACACTGGGGCTTGCCACGCCATTTTGGCTTGTTGCGGCCAACTTGTGGTGGATTATGCTGCTCGCCGGGCCAGTGGTCTGGTTTGCCAGAAACCGGAAAGTGCTTGTTGGCATCGCAATAAGCTTAGGCACCTTGATTGTTTTTCTGGTCGGATTTGGGCAGTTGACCAAATCTGCTGTGGCGGCACTTAGCCCGCCAAAGATTGACATGCGCGCCGGTATCCTTGCGGCAACCACACCCCCGACGTCGGTGGAGTTCTTCGCCAGTCGTAGGGAAGATTTTGAAGAGCAAGCCTGCGGTCCGATTTGTGAAGGCTTATTGACCGGTGGCCAAATAAAATGGGTGCGGGTTGTACCAAGGACCGACCAAATCCCCGAAACAAAACCTATCGTGTTTTACCGTGCGGATGCTACCGCGTGTCAGGCCTTTGATCCAGAGTTCGCCGCTGCACCGTGCCTGTTGGCCCGAGAGGACATTGGTGATCCTGCCGATTTGCGCATAACAAAAGTAGCAGTTGGCGATGGTTCCGCTTCGCGGGAATCGGTGACCGGGCTGGTAACACCATTATGGTCGCGCCAAACCATTGTCCAAGATCAGCGCGGTGCCACACCTAAGGTGCTTTTCGATCAAACCGAATATCAATGGTTTGAGGCGATGTCGCCAATTCCCTTGTTCACGAATGTTGGATTTGATGGCAACGGCGTTCACGGCGGCGGACCGACGTTTACGCGCGAGCGGAAGAAGACGCCGCCGGTTGATCTTGTAGCAGCCCTACAAAGTGGCGGCCTGGCCATGGGTTCCGCGCGCGAATGGAACGAAACGAAGCCGGCAGTTGGCAAGCATATTGCCGCCGAAGGTTATTTTTCTGCACGTCCCTATGACGCGCCACTGCTGGCATCGATGCTTGATATCTCACAGGGTGCTGCCTTTGCGAGCCCGCAGGGGCGACAGCTTGCAGACTGGCTTAAGCATGTTGAACGGACCGATGAGATTAGCGCTGCCGAAAAAGCCCTGTTGCGCCGCGTCGCCGATCAAGGAGATGTGGCTAACTTTGTTTTGCAGAACTTGATGTCCGTAAAGCCGGAGCTGTTCTTCAATGATTTTACCGAAGTGTATGGCCGTATTCAAACCGGCACCGATGCCCAAAGCCAGCAAGCGGCGCAGTTGCTTAGGGAAACCCTTAGGCATGACCCCGTTGGGTCACATGACAGCGAAGCCGCACTCTTTTTGCAGGCTTTGAAAAGTCGCAAACAGGAAGGCTATCTTTCACAAATTGTAGGCTTATATGGATTCGATCCAACGCCGTTTCTGCAGGAACGGGTTGCTGAAGATCCCGAATTTCTTTGGATGGCAGTGGATGCCGCCTGCAAAAGCGATCCGAAATGGGCACCGACGCTCGCGCCGTTTGTTCATGCGCAGATGATGCCCTTGCTGTCAGATTTGCAGCGCGAAGATGACATTTTGCGCGCAGGTACTACGGCGCTGCTGATGCTGGGGCGCGAAGATCTGGCGCGGGATTTGCGGGGACGGGTGGATTGGCAGGCCGCGATGGAAAAAGCGAAGGGTCAGTTTACACCAGAGATGACATTGGAGAGGTTGCAGGATTACTTGATGGGATCTTTGACGATGCCGGATCGTTGCTAGGGCAGAACCTTGCTGCGGGATGGTATCGAGCATTGATCCCACGGGGGCTGGGGGTTATCAGTGAGGTATCCTAGCCTTGTGAGATTTTGCCCATGAACCGCCTGTATCACGCCCCGCTTTCACCGTTTTGCCGCAAGGTGCGTTTGACGCTGGCGGAAAAGCGGATTGAGGTGGAACTGGTCGAGGAGCGCTATTGGGAACCGAGCGCCGATTTTCTGAAGCGTAATCCGGCGGGCAAGGTGCCTGTGC
>JBAVTI010000529.1:0-2111 GCA_049696055.1 Paracoccaceae bacterium
GGCGCATGCAGTTGGAGGAAACGCATTGACGGTCAAGGCAGCTCCGCGGTCCTCAGTAACCCTTGTTCCATCGGTCTATGTCGCTGACGGACAGCAGGGCGACTTTTCCTGGATGCTGACGCAACCGCAATACGCGCGCGCGCTGTTTGTCTTCAACGACAACGAAGCGCAATTTCTTGCGTTTCAGTCCGGTATCAGCGCTGGCGGCGGCAATGCCGTCATACGCCCGCTGCAAGCCGCAACGCAGCGCGCGGCGGGCATACCGACTGGCCCCGGATACACGTCTCTTACGCCGCATGCCCAAGCGATGATCGACCAGTCTGTGGCGCATATCGGCACGCTTCTGGATACCGGGGCATTCGACACGCTGATCTACAGTGCTTCCTCCACCGATCCGAACATGATCGGCATCAGCACCTTCCAAGTGGCAGACGATGTGCGAACCGCAATCGTGGTCAGCTTGCGGGCCTTGGTGGCCTGAGCGACGTCAGGGCCGGAACGCACCCGCAGGCCCATCCTGTCGGACGCGTGAAGCGGGGCGTGCCTTCGCCAGATAACCCTAGCAGACGCCGCAGGTGTCGCGTTGTCCTCAAATCGGGCATCCTCAATTTATGTGTCACGGTTTGACTGAGCTTCACAAATTGAAGGGATCAGGCCGTGGTTTCGAAGAAGCATTGGGCTCCAACCGCCAGCGTTGAGGTTAGTGAGGTCCGCCAGTCTGGATCGGGCGGTTGGGTTGTATCAGGTAGGCTGGCTCCTAATGGCATTTGCCCTGAGTGTGTGACGCCATCGAGGCAGCGACATGGTTGGAGGCGACGTCGGATCGAGGATTTTCCCGCTCAGGGCCAAGCGGTTTGGGTCGATCTCAGTGTTTGTCGATGGCGATGTTTGAACTCGGATTGTCGCCGCCGCACGTTCTCCGATCACGAGGTTGCGGTGGCTGCCCCTTATGCGCGCCGGACGTCTCGACAGGCGCAGCTCTTGGGCCATATGGCGCATGCCGCTGGCGGCAGCCCTGCTGAAAGGCTATTGCGGCGGCTGGGTATCCGGGTCAGCGACGATACCATTCTCCGGCAACTGCTGCGCGCGGCTCGAGTTTGTCCACCATGCGCGCGGATCATCGGGATCGATGATTGGAGTTGGCGGAAGTCGCAGACCTACGGGACGATCATTGTCGACCTCGAGCGTCGTGCGGTGATTGATGTTCTCGAAGATCGTGATGTCGTCACATGCACCGATTGGCTGAGGCGTCATCCTGAGGTGGAAGTCATAAGCCGAGATCGTTGCGGTCTCTACGCCCAAGCCGCTCGACAAGGAGCGCCGCAGGCCGAACAGGTCGCCGACCGTTTTCATATCGTGCAGAACCTTCGCATGGCAATCGAGGAGCAAATGAACCTGCACGGTCGCGCGACTGGCAGGGCGTTGCTCTCCGAAGCAGACAACATCAGCACGGCCAGTAACCTTCTGAAGTCACGTCTTGCCCATCGCAAATCCCGAGAAGAGATTTTCAAGACCATTCGGGCACTTCGGCAGCAGGGTCTGACTTGCAGCGAAATCGGGCGGCGAACGGGTTTTCCCCGGCGTAGCGTCGCGAAATGGCTGCAGTTCGAGACACCACCGGACCGAAAGCGCGCCGTCCTCAAACGCTCGTCCGCGTGGTATTTTGAAGAGTACCTAAAGCAAAGCTGGGAGAGCGGCATTCGCAGCGGCACTGCACTGCTCCCTTTGATCCAAGAACGAGGTTACGACGGCAGCCTGTCAAATCTGCAGCGCCTCTTGGCCGGATGGCGCCGCGCCGAAAAACAAGAACAAGGAGGTCTCATCGGCGTGCCCCAAATCCTTGCACCGGTCCGGGACCCAGAGACGGGGCACGCGATATCCCCGGTCATCGCGGCCGCACTCTGCATCAAACCAAGAGGAAAACTCACCTTGGAACAGGCGAGAAAAGTCGGAGCTCTCAAGGAAGGCTCCCCTGCCTTCACAACAATGCGGCGCCTCGCCATGCGTTTCATTGGCATCTTGCGTAGTCGAAAAGCAGACCCGCTTCCTGCCTGGATCGACGATGCGATCGAATCGGACCTAGCGCCCATCGTGCGGTTCGCCCGAACCTT
>JBAVTI010000530.1:0-1705 GCA_049696055.1 Paracoccaceae bacterium
GTCCTGATCCAGCTCCCACAGCGCCCCCTGCATCGCCAGCGCCGAATTGTCGGTCAGCACCTCGTCCACCGCGCCAACTTCTACCGTCACGGTCCCCAAATGCGGCGCCAACAAAAACGCCGTCGCATTGCCAAACACATGCAAAACCACCAGCGCCTCGGCACTCAGCAACTCGGAAAACTCAACCTTGCGCGCCTCCGGCAGCCGCGCCTCAAGGTTGGCTTTCTTCAACTCGACCAAGCCCGAACCTTGGGAAAACGTCTCGCCCATCGCCAGCGCAATCGCCACCCCGCGCCGCATTGCCCCCAGCACCGCCGCCTGCACCGGCGACACCAGCCCGTCGCCAAGTCCCTCAACCCGCTCCACCAGCCGCACCCCACCGGGCCGCGCGGTCGACCGCGTCACCAGTCCCGGCGTGGTTGACCGAAACCTCGGTCGCGTCCCGATGCCCGGCGACCGCTCTACCCCCGCCTCGACCAGCGCTTTCGCCAGCCGTGGCGCATGGTCAAACCCCGCAAGCAGCCCCAGCGCCGCCTCATACTGCGCCCGCACCGCCTCTTCGCGCAGTTCCATCGTGTCGCGTGTGCCGGTCATGGAACCACCTCCGTTTAACCGTTAAAGCTTGTCCGCAATCAGGCACTTCGCCAGATCGCCACCGCAATCCAATACCTTGTCCGAACCCTTTGGCACCACCGATGCCGCATGCGCGCAATACGGCACCGCCACCCGCTTTGGCGCATATTCCTTTGCCCCCGGATGCTGCGCATTGGCCCGCGAAATCTTGAATTCCGTCCGGTAGAACTTGCACCGTTCGCTCATAGCTTTTCCTATCGTTGAGGGATAACCCGCCCGCCGCTGCCCACCACGAACTTGCGCACGTCGCTGAACCCGGCGGGGTTACGCTCTGCCAATACCTGAAACGGGCGCTCGGGCAAGATGATCATGCGCTCGGTCTTGGTGGCCCCGGTTTCCGCCCCGCGCCCGGCAAACGGATCAAGCGCGAAAATCTGCCGCTCAACCGTCGAAAACCAGCCGTCTTTCACCTCTTCCACCCGGTCGGAAACCAGATCCTCAATGGTCCAGACCAGCGCCCAATCCTCGCCCTCTGCCGCGTTCGCCGTCCCCAATACCTCGGAAATCGGCCCAGACTGCAGCGTGAAGCTATGCGAATACATCGGCCCCAGATGAATGCGCCGCAGCCGTTTGGGGTGCAAATCGGGGAAATCGACATCAAAGCCTTGGGCAATGGTCAACAGCTTTAGCCCGCCCAAAGATTGCGCCATCAGATGCGCCTGCGCCTCTGGCCAGCGCCGATCATCATTCGGCAACGGCTTCTTGCCGCTATCCTCAAGGTCCAACAGGTACACCACCGGCAGGTTGATCTGGGTGTCGTAAACCGCCCAATGCACCAGATACTTGCGCCGCTCGCCCTCGTTGCCGGTCCATTGCGCATCGGGGTCATTGCGCGGCCAAAACAGGCCCCCCGCCTTCAACGCCTCATAATATAGCCGCTGCGAAAGCGCAAATTGCAGCTTGGTCGGGATCGCCTGCTCGCCGACAATCTGCCGGATCATCCGATCCTTCAATTCCGACTCTGATGCCATACCCGCCAGATGCTTTTCCGCCTGTTGCGCATCAACGGCCATCACCATCTATTCCTGCGCTATCGGAAAACCGCTCTCATGCCGGTCAAACGTCACATGGC
>JBAVTI010000531.1:0-4244 GCA_049696055.1 Paracoccaceae bacterium
GGCACCAGCCGCGCCCAATCGGCATCGCGCACCGCCGCCGCAAGCCGCCCCGCCGCCACCGCCTCTTGCAGCATTGCAGCCACCGCTTCCAATACCGCCACCAGCTTGGCCCGCGTGTCCTGCACCACCGTCACGCCATAGCCGGCCTGCAACAACGGCAAGATCACCTCGGCACCAACGCCGCCAATGACCCCCACATTGCGCACCACACGCGGGGTCGCCGACGCCTCGGGAATGCGCGCCACCGCCCGTTCTGCAAAAAACGCATGGCGCAACCCGGCAGCCTCGGGCGTCGCGACCAAATCCAAAAACGCCGATCTCTCAAAGCCAAGCCCCTGATCAAACGGCAATAACTGCGCTGCCTCGACACAATCGACAATCCGCATCGGCCCCGGCAACCGCTGCCCGCGCTGCGCCAACCGCGCCGCGGCCACCGCCGTCTGATACGCCACCGGATCGCGCATTCCCTCGCGCCGATCCCGCGTTGGCACTGGCACCCGGCCGATCAAAACCTGCGCTGCCGCCAGTGCGGCCTCCGGCAACCCCGCCTCAACCACCCGGTCCAACAAGCCCAAAGCCAGCGCTTCGGCTGCTCCAATCGGCCGCCCCGTCAGCATCAGCCGCAACGCCTGTTCCGCCCCGATCAGCCGCGGCACCCGCTGCGTGCCGCCCGCCCCCGGCAAAATTCCAAGGCCCACCTCTGGCAACCCCACCGACGCATCCGCCAACGCCACCCGGTAATGCGCCGCCAGCGCAAGCTCCAACCCGCCGCCCAGCGCTGTGCCATGCACCGCCGCCACCACCGGTTTCGAACAGGCTTCGATCAGATTGCACAGATCGGGCAACAGCGGCGCGCGGGCCGGACGCCCGAACTCGGCAATATCCGCCCCCGCCGGAAAGGTGCGCCCCGCCGCCCGGATCACCACGGCCGCAACCGCGCTGTCCGCCTCCGCCGCCGCTATTCCCGCCGCCAATCCCGCCCGAACCGCATAGCCCAAGGCGTTCACCGGCGGCTGGTCGATGATCAACTGTAGCACAGCCCCGTCGCGCGCCTGCCTGACGGCCTGATGTTCCGGCTGATCCATGCCCCGCACCCCCTGCACCAACTTCCGGTCACTGCGTTACTTACAGCGTCTTGCGTTTTACGTGAACCAACAAGCATCAAATTGCGCCCAATCTTGGGGCCAATGACGGTCCAATGAAACCACAGTGCAGTTTAACAAGGCGAAAGGGCCGCTTGGCAACCCCAAGCGACCCTTCTTTCCCGGCAACGGCAGGGCAACGCCTGCCCACCCGCGGCTAAACGGGCATATTGTCAAACCCCGCCTCGACGGCATCCTCTTCCAGCTGGGCCACAACATCGGCCCGGCCCTCCTGCAACCCGTATCCGCCCGCCGGCAGCATCCGCGCCAAGGCCTGCATCTCGTCCAACAACCCGGCAAGCTTTGTTTCCGCGCCGCCTTCCGCGCAGCAATCGGCGGCCTCTTCGGCCAAAAGCGCCAATCGGTTCAAATCACTCGCTACGTTTGATGGTTTGGCAGTCATTTTTCCCCCTTTTCCGCCTCAGGCGGCGCAATCCCGGCAAAATGGCGTGTAGGGTAGCACGTCCAGCCGCGCGTCACCAATCTCCGCTCCGCATTTCACGCAAGACCCATATTCCCCAGCGGCAATTCGCTTAAGCGCCGCCTCGATCATCCGGATCTCTTGCTGACCCGAAACCCCCATGCCCTCCAGCACTTCATCACCTTCGCGCTCGGTCGCCAGTTCTTCCCAATCTTGCGCATTGTGGGAATCCAGTTCTTCCTCAATGTGCAGCAATCGGCTCTTCAGATCTGCCAGCCGGGCCTCAAGCTCCGCCTTGCGTTTTGGAATCGGGGTCATTCGCGTCTCCTCTGTGTTCGCACTCCACCCTAGGGCGAAGCATCGCCTGCCTCCTTGATACATGTCAAACGCCACATTACTTACACATTCATATCTTGCTATATATTTTGTCGGCCCTATATTTCCCTAAATCAGCGTCAACGCGCCCAAAACGGAGAATCCCATGCATCCCGCGGTCACCGCTTTCTTCGATGAGGCTACCAATACCCTGACCTATGTTGTGCGCGAGCCCAATGGCCGCGCTTGTGCCGTGATTGATTCGGTGCTGGATTTCGACTATCCGTCGGGGCATACCGATACCCGGTCGGCAGACGCCGTGGTGGCCTTTATCAAGGATCAAGACCTTGATTTGCAATGGATTTTGGAAACCCACGTTCATGCGGATCACCTGTCCGCCGCGCCCTATATCCAGGAACGTCTGGGCGGCAAGATCGGCATTGGTGAACGCATCACTGTGGTGCAGAACACCTTTGGCAAGATATTCAACGAAGGCACCCGCTTTCAGCGCGACGGATCGCAATTCGACAAGCTGTTTTCCGAAGGCGACTCGGTCCACATCGGTCAGATGCGCTGTGATGTGCGTCACACCCCCGGCCATACCCCGGCCTGCCTGACCTATGTGATCGGCGATGCGGCCTTTGTCGGCGACACCTTGTTCATGCCCGATTTTGGCACTGCGCGCTGCGATTTTCCCGGCGGTTCGGCCGAAACCCTCTATGAATCGGTGCAAAAAATCCTGTCGCTGCCCGACCAGACCCGAATTTTTGTCGGTCACGACTACAAAGCGCCCGGTCGCGATGAATTTGCGTGGGAAACCACTGTTGGCGCGCAAAAAGCTCTGAACATCCACGTCGGCGCGGGCAAATCCAAAGCCGAATTCGTCGTGATGCGTCAGGCCCGCGACGCCACACTTGCCATGCCCCGCCTCATCATCCCCGCGCTGCAAGTCAATATGCGCGCCGGTCAGATGCCCGAACCAGAGGACAATGGCGTGAGTTACCTAAAGGTGCCCGTCAACGGTATCTGACCACACGGCCGGGGGGCTTTTGCTCCGGAAAAAGCTGCGGGTGCCCTTTGGGAAGGGGGAACCGGCCGCTTCAAAAACAGGGAGAGAGAAATGATACCACAAGACTGGGTCCATGGGTTTCTTGGTGGCCTGATGATTGGCGGTGCTGCGGCACTTTATCTGCTGGTGAACGGCAGGATCATGGGTGCCTCTGGCATCCTTGGCGGATTGGTTGACGGATCTGGCCGCGCCACCGCGGCGGAACGTCTGGCCTTTGTCGCCGGCGTCATTCTGGTGCCGCCCTTTATCGTGCCGCTTTACACCAAAGTGGATACCCGCATCACCGACAACCTTTGGGTGATCATTGCCGCTGGCCTGCTGGTCGGCCTTGGCACACGGCTTGCCAATGGCTGCACCTCGGGTCACGGCGTCTGCGGCATTTCGCGTCTGTCGCCGCGCGGCATCGCCTCGACCGCCTTCTATCTGCTGGGTGGCGGCATTGCCGTGGCCGCATTCCGCCATTTGATCGAGGTAATCTGACATGAAACGCACGCTGTTTGCCGCCCTGTCGGGTGGGTTGTTTGGCGCAGGTCTGCTGGTTTCCGGCATGGTTGATACCCGCAAAGTGCAGGGCTGGCTGGATGTGTTCGGCGACTGGGATCCCACTCTCGCCTTCGTTCTGACCGGGGCCATTTTGCCGATGCTGGTGGCCTGGCGCGTGGCCGAACGCCGCAAAGTGGCGGTCTTGGGCAACGCCATTCCGGCGAAATCCGATCCGAAACTGGATGCCAACCTGATCATCGGATCGCTGTTGTTTGGGGCAGGCTGGGGGCTCGCCGGTCTTTGCCCCGGCCCGTCGCTTGCTTCGCTTACCTTTGGTGGCTGGGGCGGTCTGGTCTTTCTATTGGCCATGATGGCAGGTATGTTTGCCGCACCGCCAATCAAATCCCGCATTGAACAGCTTTCCTGAGGATACCCATGGACATCCGCGCTCTGACACCGACCTACGCGGTATCGCCGCAAATTGCGATTGAAGATCTGCCGGCCATCAAGGCTGCGGGCTTTACCACCGTGATCGACAACCGCCCCGACACCGAGATCCCGGGGGATCTGCATACCCCACAAATGCAAGCCGCAGCTACGGCCCTCGGCCTGACTTTTGTTGCCAACCCGGTGATCGGGGGGGCAATGACCATGGCCAATGTCACCGCCCAACGCGCGGCAATCGATGCCGCCAACGGCCCGGTCTTCGCCTATTGCGCGTCGGGCAACCGGTCGTCGCAGGTCTGGGCGCTTGCCCATGCGGGCACACAGCCGACCGACGATCTGATCGCCATCCCCGCCCGGTTTGGCTATC
>JBAVTI010000532.1:0-5927 GCA_049696055.1 Paracoccaceae bacterium
GGCTGACCGGGCGAAAACAATCGTTGGCCGTGACGGTGCTGTCGTCGAAATCCTCGATCTGCTGCAACACCGGATCCGGCACGCGGTTGGCAAACACATCGCCCGGAATGAACAATACCGGCAGCCGGTTCACATGCGCCAGCGCTGCCGCCGTTACCATATTGGTCGCCCCCGGCCCGATCGAAGAGGTCACAGCCATCGCGCGCCGCCGCTTCATCGTCTTGGCATAGGCAATCGCCGCATGCGCCATGGTCTGCTCATTCTGGCCGCGCCATGTGGGCAGCGCGTCGCCAATGCCGTGCAGCGCTTCGCCGATTCCCGCCACGTTGCCATGGCCAAAAATCGCCCAGACTCCTTCGATGAAACGCTCACCCTCTTCGGTATGCTGCACCGAAAGCCACCGCATCATGGCTTGGGCGGCGGTCAGACGAATCGTGCTCATGCTGCCAATCCTTTTTTCGCGCGGGCCGCATCCCAGACACGGCAAAGCTGTTCATATTTCGCAGCCATCGTGGCCACAGTTTCGGCGTCCGATGTAGCCCCGGCAAGCCAATTGCGGGCCGCATCGGCGAAAATCGTGCGCCCCACGGCAAAGCCGCGCACCAGATCATGTTGGGCGGCAAGGGCAAAAGAGGCCGCCAGTGCCTCGGGTTCCGCATCCAGCCCCAGCACCACAATGCCCCGCGTATCGGCGTCATTGCGGGTGATCGCGGCACAGGCCTTGGCCCAGGCACCCTCGGTGGTAAACGGCTCCAGCTTCCACCAATCGGGGTAAATGCCAATATCATAAAACCGCTGGATCACCGCAGCCGAGGTATCGTCATTCACCGGCCCCACCTTGGACGGTATGATTTCCAGAAGCATTTCCAATCGGTTACGCCGCGCCGCATGATAAAGCCGCGTCACCGTCGCCTCTTGGTCTGCCTTCATCTCTGCGGTGTCGTCGGGGTGATAAAACGTCAGCACCTTGACCACGTTCTCAAGTGGCCACTCTGACAGCCCGCCAAAATCGGGGCCCAGTTCCGGCTCCAATGTCAGTGGCCGCGATCCGGGCCATTCCACGGGTCGGCCAATCCACAACCCCGACCCCGAGGCCGCCTGCAACGCGCGCCGCCCCAAACGGTTGTCGCACAAAATGCCATATCCGGCCTTGCCACCCGCCACCTGCAGCGCCGCCGCCAGACACAACTCCTTGAACGCGCCGATTTTGGCCGGGGTCGCCCCCTCCATCGCCTCAAGCTGCATCCGATGATCAAAGGCGAACACCCGCATCGTCGACCAGTCACCATGTCGATTGGTGGACCAATGGATTTGCTCTAGCGCCATATCCTTGCGCAGCGCAGGATTTTGCACGCCGCGTTTCAGGAAAAACTGCAATTCCTCCCACGACGGATAGGCGGGCGTGCAGCCATGGCGCGATACCGCAAAGGCCCCGCAGGCATTGGCATATTTCAGGGCAATTGGCCAAGGTTCTGCGTCCAGCCAGCCCTTGATCAGCCCCGACATAAAGCCATCGCCAGCGCCCAGCACGTTGAACACCTCAATCGGGAAACCGGGGCCGGACTGGCCTTGGTCAAGACTGTCCGGAATAGCGCCCGTAAACGCCGCAGCCCCCATTGGCCCGCGTTTGCACACCAAAGTGGCCGCCGATTTCGCCCGGACCGCCCGCAACGCCGCCATGGTATCGGTGGTACCACCTGCGATGTGGAACTCTTCTTCAGTGCCCACGATCAGGTCGAAAAGATGCAATGTGGCCTGCAGTTTGGCCGTCACGGCGGCAGATTCGATGAACCGGCTTTCGCCATCGCCATGCCCCGCCAACCCCCATAGGTTGGGGCGGTAATCAATATCCAGCGCCGTTTGCGCACCGTGTTTGCGCGCCAAAGTCAGTGCCTTCAGCACCGCCGCCTCGGTATTTTTGTGCGACAGATGCGTGCCCGTCGCCACCACAGACCGCGACGCCGCAATCAGCGCCTCGTCAATATCGCCTTCGCACAGCGCCATGTCGGCACAGTTTTCGCGGTAGAAGATCAGCGGAAACTGGGTCTCATCACGAATGCCCAGCAGCACAAGCGCTGTCAAACGCTCGGGGTCCGTTGTCACACCGCGCACATCAACGCCCTCACGCGTCAGTTCTTCGCGGATAAAACGACCCATATGCTCGTCGCCAACACGGGTAATCAGCGCCGACTTCAGCCCCAGCCGCGCGGTGCCTGCGGCCATATTGGTCGGGGAACCCCCAATATATTTTTGAAACGACCCCATGTCTTCCAGCCGGCCACCAACCTGCGCGCCGTAAAGATCGACCGAAGACCTGCCAATAGTGATGACGTCAAGCGACTTCATGCGCTGCTTCCCCCCGGGACCAGTTTTCCACCTGTCGGCCAAAGACTCAGGTCATTCGCCGTAGTTTTGGAATATTTATTCTATTTTTGCCGTTCGCAAAAGTGTTTTCTGCACGGGTGCGGCATTTAACCCGCTTCGCGGGCAGAACCGACCGCAACCGCCAGTGCAATCGCCATCGCAATGGTTGCCGAAAGCGACCGAAACGCGCCAAAATCAACTTCCGGCACCGTCAGAATGGCGTCCGCATGGCGGGCCAGCGGGCTGGTAATCCGATCAGTCAGCGCCACAACCGGCACCCCCCGTTCGCGGGCATCTTGCGCAAGGGCCAGAGTTTCCTCAGAGTAGGGCGAAAACGTGATCGCCAGAACGGCATCCCCCGGCCGCAGCGCAAAGCGGTGATCAAGCTTGCCCACCCCATCGTGCAGCATCGCTGGAACCGCCATCTTTTCAAAAACATAGGCCAAATAGGTGGCCACCGGAAACGCCCTTCGCAGACCAACCACATGCACGGTATCAGCCGCCGCAAGGGTGGCCACCGCCTGGTTCAACGCTGCCTCATCAACCGATTTGGCAAGCGCCTCCAGCGATAACCGCCCTGCCTCGACAAATTCGGCCAACAGCGCGGCCGGGCTGCCTGCATCGTTGTCTTTCAGATTTTTCAACCGGGTGGCATAGTCGGGCCAGCCGGGGGCATAGGCGTCGCGAAACAGTTTTTGCATTTCGGAAAAGCCCGAAAACCCCATGATCTGGCAAAACCGCATCAACGCCGAGGGCGGCACATCGGCCCCTGCGGCCAACTCCGCCACCGTTGAGACGGCAATACGGTCGGAATTGGCCGAGATATGTTCGGCGCATTGCCGCAATCGTTTGGGCAGATGATCCGAAATCGCAGCAAGACGGTCTCTGAATTCCTCGACCGAGGTAGGTGCCGCCAAGTCCGGTGGCGTCAGTGTGGCGTCATCCATGTGTTTTTCCTTGACAGAACCCTTGGGCAACAGGCTAGCACTCATAGAACAAATATTCCAAGCAGAAACACAGACCGGAGGCGGCAATGGGGCGGATTGGCATTGGATTGATCGGAACGGGGTTCATGGGCAAAACACATGCCCTTGCGTGGCGCAATGTCAAGGCGGTGCTGGGCGGCAGCCTTGGTGCCGTCGCCACGCCAGAGCTTGCGGTGCTTTGCGATACCCCGCTTGATCGGGCTGCCGGGTTTGCCGATCAGTTCGGCTTTGGCCGCGCAGTGGCTGATTGGCGGGCGTTGGTCACCGACCCCGCCGTTGATGTGGTGTCGATCACCACCCCCAATCAGTTGCACCATCAGATGGCCTTGGCAGCGCTTGCGGCGGGGAAACATGTCTGGTGCGAAAAGCCGATGGCGCTGACCCTGGCCCAGGCCGAAGACATGGCCGCCGCCGCAAAAGCTGCAGGCGTGGTGACAATGGTGGGCTATAACTACATCAAGAACCCCGCCTTTACCCACGCCCAACACCTGATCGCCAGCGGTGCCATTGGCCGCCCCGTGCAGTTTCGCGGCTGGGTCGACGAAGATTACCAAGCCGACCCCGATCTGCCTTGGTCGTGGCGCGCCAGGATTGCCGACGCAGGCTTGGGCGCCTTGGGCGATATCGGCAGCCACCTGGCCAGCATGGCCATTGGCCTGATGGGCCCGATTGCCAGCCTGATGGCCGATCTGCAGGTGATCCACAAAACCCGCCCGCTGCCCGATGGCACAGGCCGGGCGGCGGTGGAAAACGATGATGCCGCCAGCGTTTTGGTGCGCTTTGCCAGTGGTGCGCAGGGCTCGATGGTGATTTCCCGCTCGGCTTGGGGTCGCAAATCCCGGCTGGGGTTCGAGGTGCATGGCACCACCGGCATGATCGTGTTTGATCAAGAACGCATGAACGAGCTGCAGCTTTATCAAAACGCCGGCCCCAAAGCCGAACAGGGTTTCAAAACCATTCTCACCGGCCCAGCACACCCCCCTTATGGCGAGTTTTGCCCGGCCCCCGGCCATCAGCTGGGCTTTAACGATCTGAAAATCATCGAATGCGGCGCCCTGTTGCGCGGCGTTGCCGGCATCGAACCCGCACATCCCAATTTCACAGATGCGCTGCAATTCGAACAGGTGATCCACGGCATCGCGCAAAGCGCCAGCGAAGGCCGGCGCGTGGCGCTTTAAGCCTGCCGCAACCCCGCCCGGAACCGCCGCATATTGGCCTGATACCCCAACGCCGAGGCCAAGAGCCGCGCCTGCGCCTCGGCGTCCAGGCTGCGCACCACTTTGCCCGGCGCCCCCATCACCAGACTGCCGTCGGGTATTTCCTTGCCTTCGGTGATCAACGCCCCCGCACCGATCAGACAGCCCCGGCCAATTCTGGCGCCATTCAGAATGGTCGCCCCCATGCCGATCAGCGTGCCTTCGCCAATCACACAGCCATGCAGCATCGCCTTATGACCAATTGTGCAATTGGCCCCAATCCTTAGCGGAAAACCCATATCGGTGTGCAGCACACAGTTTTCCTGCACGTTCGATCCCGCCCCTACCCGGATCTCCTCATTGTCGCCGCGCAATGTGGCCCCAAACCAGACCGAGGCCCCCGCCTCCAACACCACTTTACCAATCAAATTGGCATCGGCGGCCACCCAACTATCAAGGTGAAGTTCGGGGGTAACGCCATCCAGAACATAGATCATCGCGCATCAAACTCCGTGTTCAGCCCGCGTACAAAATCGGAAAGTCCGGGCTGACGGTCCCGCCGCAGCCGTTCGGCCTGCAGAATGGTTTTCAACTCGGCAAAAGCGGTTTCCAGATCGTTGTTGATCAAGACATAGTCATATTCTGCCCAATGGCTGATCTCGTCGCGGCTTTTCGCCATGCGCCCGGCAATCACCGCGTCGCTATCCTGCCCGCGCGACCGCAACCGGCGATCCAGTTCGGCAATCGAGGGCGGCAGCACGAATATCGACACCACATCGCGCCCCAGCGCCGAATTCCGGATCTGCTGCCCGCCCTGCCAGTCAATATCAAACAGCGTGTCGCGGCCCTGTTTCATGGCCGCCTCAATGGGTGCCTTGGGTGATCCGTAAAGATTGCCAAACACCTCGGCATGTTCCAGCATTTCGCCGGTTTTCACCATCTGTTCAAAGGCTTCCCGGCTGCGGAAATAGTAATCCTGCCCATCAACCTCGCCGGGCCGCGCAGTCCGCGTTGTCGCAGATACCGAAAATCGCAAACTAGGATCCCACTCCATCAGCCGTTTGGCGAGGGTCGATTTTCCCGCGCCCGAAGGCGATGACAGAATTAGTAAAAGCCCGCGTCGGGGTGCATTCTGGGCCATAGCCTATTCCACATTCTGAACCTGCTCGCGCATCTGATCAATCACCGTCTTAAGGTCAAGCCCGATGCGGGTAAGCGCCATATCCTGCGCCTTTGAACACAGCGTATTTGCCTCGCGCATGAATTCCTGCATCAGAAAATCGAACTTGCGGCCAATCGGGGCGCCGTCGGCCAACAGCGTGCGGGCGGCAGCGATATGGGCAGTCAGGCGGTCAAGTTCTTCTTGCACATCGTTTTTGAC
>JBAVTI010000533.1:0-2767 GCA_049696055.1 Paracoccaceae bacterium
CCGCTTTGCCATCCGGCGGTGGTTTCGGTGATCCCCGGCGGGCCGGGGGTGGCAGAGGTGGATGCGAATTTGGTGGCCGCAACGGTGGTTATTCCGGCGGAACTGTGGGCAGATCTGAAAGCCGAAGGGTTGATGCGGGCCGATGCGCCTGTGGGGTGAAGGCGTTCCCGGATAGCAGAGTGGGCAGTTGGGTGCAGCCAGTCAGGCCCGATAGCAGCCGCAATTGCAGTTAATCGCCCACTCTAAGGCCAGCCTGCACCAGTCTGAAGTCTTGGCCAAAGACCGCACTTGCCCTCTGGCGGCGGCGCGGATGAGTGCCCTGTTTCAACTTGGGCTGACCTGATCGGGGTGGCCGAGGCCGTTTGGCACCCCGACTGACCCCCGGCAATGCCATCTTGAACCAAATAGCCGCTTCACTATCGGCCAACGCCCCAAACCCGCTCACATCGGTTCACATATAGGTTATCTTGAATGTTTCTGACCTGATCCGGTGGCGCATGGCTTGCCCATCCCCTAGGCTTGAAGTGAATCAGAAAAGGGCCATAGCCAACATGCGCAATATTACCCCCACCCGCCGCAGCCTTTTGCTTGGCAGTTTGGCCGCCACGATTCCGCTTGCGATGCCATCTGTCCTGCGCGCCCAAACACCGGATCCGACTGTCATCGCCTCGGAGGGTGTGCGCAACAATATCTCAAGCTTTACCACCCAACGCTGGCAAGACCATTTCGAGTCGCTGCAACAGGGTGCCATCCTTGCTGACCTGCAATCGCGCTCGCTGCATTATTGGTCTGCCGACGGGTCGGATTACCGGCTTTACCCCAGCTCGGTACCCATGACCGAAGACCTGACGCGCCGCGGCTACACCACCATCGTGCGCAAGAAGGTCGGCCCCGATTGGACGCCAACCGCCTCGATGCTGGTCACGAACCCCTCGCTGAAATATACCCCCGCCGGGCCAAACAGTCCGCTTGGCACCCATGCGATGTATCTTGATTGGCCCGCCTACATCATCCACGGCACCCACGACACCCGCAAGATCGGCCGCCGCTCTTCTTCGGGCTGCGTCGGCCTTTACAACGAACATATCGAAGCCTTGTTCGCCGTCACCACCGTCGGCACCCAAGTCAGGCTGATCTGACGCCCCGTTCGATGTGAGGTTCAGGTTACGGCCGCATCGGGCCAATTCTGGGTATCAATGCCCAGCAGCTTTGTTTTCGGCGGCACTTTGTGAATAATCGCGGCGGGCGGGTGTTTGGGGGCATCATCCGGGTTGAAAAAGCTCTGGGCGGGCATCGACCAAAGGTTCGAGGAATGTGATCAGCTGGCGCAGGTGCGCTTTGGTAGCGGCGCGGGCTGCGACGGGATCGTGCGCCTCGAGGGCGGCGAGGATGGCTTGGTGTTCGGCCAATGTGGCCTGAACCCGGCCGGGGGCGGGCAGGATCAACTGACGCGCGCGGTTGACGTGGACCCAGGCGGTTTCGGCAAGGGCACCGAGGCGTTTGTAGCCGGTGAAGGACAAGATCAGCTCGTGCATTTCACGGTCCAGCTGGTAAAAACCGCCAGCGTCATTGTCGGCAAGCAGCGCCTCCTGAACGCGCAGATTGCGGCGCAGTTGGGTGAGTTGGTCTTCGGTGATGGTTTGCGCCACAATCTCGACGGCGGCGAGTTCGAGGGCTTCGCGCAGGAAGGCACCCTCGCGGATTTCCTCTAGCGAAAACCGGGCGACGAAGGTGCCTGCCTGGGGGACGACATCGACGAGGCCTTCGGCGGCCAATCGGGCAACGGCCTCGGCGACCGGCGAGCGAGAGACGCCCAGTTCGTCGCAAATTTCGGGTTTGCGCAAAATCTCGCCGGGGCGGAACGTCAGCGACAGGATGGCGTGTTTGAGGGTGAGATAGACCTTTTGCGCCAGCGAGCCTTGGAAATCCTCCAGCGGGCGCAGCGGTGGGCGTGGCGGCATTACCGCTTGCGGGGGGGTATCTTCACCTTGTAGCATACTAACATGTTAGCTGGGGCTTGCGCCCTGTCAAGCCGCAGACCGGCCCTATTGATGTTGGCCGTTTACCGTCAGGAGGGTGACATGACAACACCAAGACCACAGGTTATTCGGCTGCACCCCGACGATAACGTGATTATCGCGTTGCAGGATCTGGGCATTGGCGCGGTGGTGCCGGGGCTTTCGGTGCCGCTGGAGCAGGCGGTGCCGCGCGGGCATAAAATTGCGACCTCAGCGATTGCGGCGGGGGGCCAAGTGATCCGCTATGGGCAGATTATCGGGGTGGCGACGGTGCCGATTGCGGCGGGCACCCATGTGCATGTGCATAATATCGGGATGGGGGCGCACGATCTGGACTATGCGTTTTCGTCGGACGTGCGGCCGGTGGCGGCACCGATTGAAGCGCGGCATTTCATGGGGTTTCACCGGGCGGATGGTTCGGTTGGAACGCGCAATTACATTGGAATTATCACCTCGGTGAATTGTGCGGGATCGGTGGCGCGGTTCATGGCCGAGGCCGTGGAGCGGCAGGGCTGGCTGGCGGAATTTCCGAATGTCGATGGGGTGGTGCCGATTGTGCATGGCTCGGGTTGCGGCATGTCGGGCAAGGACGAGGGCTATGCCACGCTGTTTCGCACGCTGCAGGGCTATGCGCGGAACCCGAATTTCGCGGGGATATTGCTGGTGGGGTTGGGGTGCGAGGTGATGCAGATACCCGATCTGATTGGCGCGGGGCGGATGCGGGCAGATGGCAATTTCCGCTATATGAC
>JBAVTI010000534.1:0-1515 GCA_049696055.1 Paracoccaceae bacterium
TGGGGGGCCTCGCTGTTCATGTTTCTGGTCGTGTCGATGCTGAACACCTACGGCCTTGGGGCTGGGGTGCGGCTGATCATGACCGGAGTTATCATCATCACTGTGATCCTGCTGGCCAGTGGCCGCAAAGTTGGCGCACGCTAGGACAAGGTATTGCCATGACTGCCCCGCTGTATCAGATCGACGACCCGGCCTTTTCGCAATTCATCGTGGGGTCTGCGGGGCTGGATGTGCTGTATACGGGGTGCCGTTGGGCCGAGGGTCCGGTGTGGTTTGATGATATGCAATGCCTGCTGTGGAGCGATATTCCCAACCAACGCATCCTACGGTGGGCGGCGGATTCTGCGGGGGGCGGCAGCGTGACCACCTTTCGGCAGCCCTCCAATTTCTCGAACGGTCAGACGCGTGACCGGCAAGGCCGCCTTGTGACCTGCGAACATGGGCTGCGCCGTGTCAGCCGCACCGAAGCCTGCGGCAGCGTCACAGTGTTGGCCGACAGCTTTCAAGGCAAGTGGTTGAATTCGCCCAATGATGCAGTGGTACATTCGGATGGCAGCATCTGGTTCACCGACCCGACCTATGGCATCTTGTCGGACTACGAAGGCTATCGCGCCGCGCCCGAGCAGCCCGTACATGGCGTTTACCGGGTTGACGGCATCAGCGGCGACATTAGCCTCGTGGCCGATGATTTTTGCCAACCCAACGGGCTGGCTTTTTCGCCTGATGAACATACGCTTTACATTGCTGACTCCGGGGCGAGCCACGATGGCAGCAAACCCCGCCACATCCGCGCCTTTGATGTGCAGGACGGCAAGCTGACCCACGATCGAGTTTTCGCTGTGATCGATGCCGGCATCCCTGATGGTATCCGCACCGATCTTGCGGGCAATTTGTGGTCTTCTGCGGCGGACGGCGTGCATTGCTTTGCACCTAACGGACACCGATTGGGTAAAATTCTGGTGCCAGAGCCAGTCGCCAACCTGACGTTCGGCGGACCGCGCCGCAACCGGCTGTTCATCACCGCCACAACGTCGCTTTACGCAATCTATCTTACCACCACTGGCGCGCAGCAGCCCTAGAACTGTCAGGTTTTGATAGAAGCAGCGGCATCGACAAGCGCGTTCGAGCGTAAGCGAGAGGCAGAGACTTTCAATTCAATCGAAACCTGACACGCTTCAGGCACGACCAAGGCGGGCAATGATCACCCCGGACAATACGATCAACCCCGCCCCCAGCAGCATTGCCGGGCGCGGGGTATCTGCGAAAAACAGCGCGCCGAATAGGATGGCCCAGATGAGCAGCGAATACTGATAGGGCATCACCACCGCCGCTTCGGCATGTTTGAACGACCGGTTCACCAGAATATGCGCGGCCATCGCCACCACGCCCAACAGGCACAGCGCTGCCAAATCGCGTGGCGGCGTCGCAACCCAAGCGCCCGGCGTCAAAGCAATGAAGGCACCCGAGGTGACCAGCGCTGCGACAATCTGCCAAGCCACCAGCACTGTGTCAGTC
>JBAVTI010000535.1:0-9255 GCA_049696055.1 Paracoccaceae bacterium
CCAAAACCGCGCCGGGCGAGAATGTGAAATCGGTGTCGATGCGCAGCCCATCGTAAGGCAATAGGGGTGCGGGGTTCAGAACCCTGCACCCTTTTCTTCGACGATGGTATTACCACCGTCCACCACAAGGGTAGTACCGGTGATGTAGCTCGCCGCGTCACTGGCAAGAAACAGGCAGGCGGCGGCGACCTCGGCGGGGGTGCCACAGCGGCCAGCGGGGGTGGCTTTGCCCGCGCGGCGTTCGGCGGCGCTGGCCGAGGCGGTATCAATCCAGCCGGGCAAAACGGCGTTGCAGGTGATGCCAAAGCGCGCGTTTTCGATGGCAGTGGCGCGGGTCAGGCCGACCATCCCGGCCTTGGCCGCCGAATAGCCTGCGGTGCGGGTGATACTTACCAAGGGGCCAGTGACCGAGGCCACGTTGACAATGCGCCCCCTGCCCTGTTTTTGCAGCCCCGGCAAAGCGGCGCGGCTGACGTTAAAGGCGGTGGTCAGGTTGATCGCCAAGGCGCGCTGCCAATCGTCATCGGAGATTTTTTCGATCCGGGCAAGGCGCGATGTGCGGCCTTGCTGAACCATGCCTGCGTTGTTGACCACGATATCAAGCCCGCCCATCTGTGCGCGCAGGCGGCGGATCAGGGCGCGGGTTTGGGCAGGGTCTGTCAGATCGGCGATATAGGCCGCATGGTCGCCGGGGGCGGCAGTTTGCAGATCTGCCAAACGGTCAAAGATGCGATCTGTGGTCGAGGTCAGCACCACCCGCGCCCCACCAAGGGCCAAAGCACGCGCGGTAGCAAAGCCGATGCCCCCGGCGCTGCCAGCCCCGGTGACAAGGGCTATCCGACCTAGAACTTTGCCCACGCGCCACCTTTGTTTGAAATCGGTTTGGCAAAAGTCTAACCCTTTGGAACCAAAATCCAACCGGATAATTCGAAAATGAAAAATCGCAGGGTAAGTGAGGCGAAAAAGGGGGCGGCAATTATTGGGTATTTACAATTTCTGATCTGTCGGGCGGAATGGCGCCCGACTTGACCAAGCCTCTTTCCCTTGGTTTCCCCTGTCCCTATAAGAAGTTGCCCGCCTCACCCCATGAGTCGCGGGTGCTTTTTCTTTCTGCGCACAGGATCACCCTATTATGTCGATACTCTCGGGCCTCTTCTCGTCAGACATGGCGATCGACCTCGGCACGGCCAATACGCTGGTTTATGTGCGGGGCAAGGGCATCGTTTTGAATGAGCCTTCGGTGGTAGCCTACCACGTGAAGGACGGCAAAAAGGTGGTTCTGGCGGTTGGCGAAGATGCCAAACTGATGCTGGGGCGCACGCCGGGCAGCATCGAGGCCATTCGCCCGATGCGTGACGGGGTGATTGCGGATTTTGATAGTGCGGAAGAGATGATCAAGCATTTCATCCGCAAGGTTCACAAGCGCACCACATTTTCCAAACCCAAGATCATCGTTTGCGTGCCGCATGGCGCGACCCCGGTGGAAAAGCGGGCGATCCGCAACTCGGTTTTGCAGGCGGGCGCGCGGCGGGCGGGCCTGATTGCCGAGCCGATTGCAGCAGCGATTGGCGCGGGAATGCCGATTACCGAGCCTACCGGCAACATGGTTGTCGATATTGGCGGCGGCACCACCGAGGTGGCCGTGTTGTCATTGGGCGACATTGTATACGCCCGTTCGGTGCGTGTGGGCGGCGATCGCATGGACGAAGCGATCATTTCCTATCTGCGTCGACATCAAAACCTGCTGATCGGCGAGTCCACAGCCGAGCGGATCAAGACCTCGATTGGCACGGCACGGATGCCCGACGATGGCCGCGGCACCTCGATGACCATCCGGGGCCGCGATTTGCTGAACGGTGTGCCTAAGGAAACCGAGATCAATCAGGCGCAGATTGCCGAGGCTTTGGCCGAACCGGTGCAGCAGATTTGCGATGCGGTGATGCAGGCGCTGGAAACCACGCCGCCAGATCTGGCCGCCGATATCGTTGATCGCGGCGTGATGCTGACGGGGGGTGGTGCGTTGCTGGGCGATCTGGATCTGGCGCTGCGCGAACAGACCGGGCTGTCGATCTCTGTCGCCAACGAGCCGCTGAACTGTGTGGCTTTGGGCACCGGCAAGGCACTGGAATACGAAAAGCAACTGCGCCACGTGATTGATTACGATAGCTGAGGCGCTGGACGGCCAAGGCTTGGCAAAGCTGATTATTTAGCGGTCCCCGTGGTGGGGCCGAGTTAGCGGTAGCAGGAATAACGAGGCAACCGTGGCGCGAAACCGGACAGACCCGGACGAATTTGCCCGCCCCATCCGCCGGATTTTGGTGGGGGGGCTGGTGCTGTTCTTGCTTGCGCTGTTTTTGCTTTGGCGCATTGACAGCCCGCGGGTAGAGCGGTTTCGCGCGGCACTGGTGGACCGGTTGGTGCCAAGTTTCGCCTGGGCAATGGTGCCGGTGACCAAGGCCGCCGATATGATCGACAGCTTTCAATCCTACGCCAGTCTTTATGCGCAGAACCAGGAGTTGCGGCGCGAGTTGCAGCAGATGAAGTCGTGGAAAGAAGCGGCGCTGCAGCTGGAACAGCAAAACGCCCGGCTTTTGGACCTAAATCAGGTGCGGCTGGACCCCAAGCTTACCCATGTGACGGGGGTGGTTTTGGCGGATAGCGGATCGCCTTTCCGTCAATCGGTGTTGCTGAATGTCGGCGCGCGGGACGGTATTCGTGACGGATGGGCGGCGATGGATGGCATTGGGTTGGTGGGCCGGATTGCCGGGGTGGGGCCGCGCACCAGCCGGGTGATTTTGCTGGCCGATAGCAACAGCCGCATTCCGGTGATTGTGCAGCCCTCGGGGCAGAAGGCATTGTTATCGGGGGATAATACCCCGTCGCCACCGCTGGAGTTTCTGGAAAAGGCCGATCTGGTGCGCCCCGGAGATCAGGTGATGACATCGGGAGATGGCGGGGTTTTGCCGGCCGGTCTGCTGGTGGGACAGGTGGCGATGGGGCCGGATCGGCGGCTGCGGGTGCGGCTATCGGCGGATTATGAGCGGCTGGAGTTTTTGCGGGTGCTGCGCAGCCATGATTTGCAGCCGATCACCGACCCCGGTGCTTTGGTGGCACCGCCGCTGCCGCTGCCGGATCTGATCGGGCCAATGCCAGCGGTTTTGCCCGAGACCGAGCCTGCCCCTGACACCGGCGCCGAGGCCAGCGATGGTTGACCCCTATAACCGCGATTTATGGACCCATCGCAGCCTGTTTGTGGTGTTTGCGTTGGTGACGTTTTTCTTCCGGTTGTTGCCGATGGGGACGACAGCGGGCAGTTGGCCCGGGCCCGACATCATTTTGTGCATCATTCTGGCATGGGTGCAGCGGCGCCCGGATTACCTGCCTGCCTTGTTGATCGCCGTGGTGGTGTTGACCGAGGATTTCCTTTTGATGCGGCCTCCGGGGTTGTGGACAGCCTTGGTGCTGCTTGCAGCCGAGTTCTTGCGCAACCGGGTGGCGTTGACCCGCGAGCTAAGCTTTGCGGTGGAGTGGGTGCTGATTGCGGCGGTGATGATGGCGTTGCTGCTGGGATATCGGTTGATCTTTATCATCGCGTTTTTGCCGCAGCCAGGATTTGGCTTCGCGATGGTGCAGGTTTTGGGGTCAATTCTGTGTTATCCGGTGGTGGTGTATCTGTCGCATCTGGTGCTTGGGGTGCATAAGCCTGCCATGGGTGAAGTGGACGAGATGGGGCGCCGGCTATGAGAAGAAATGCCCGCGATACCGAGGAAAGCGCGCGCGCGGTGACGCGTCGGGCGTTTTTCCTGGGCGGGTCGATGGCGGCGATGGTGGCGGTGCTGGGCGCGCGGATGCGCTTTATGCAGGTGGATCAGGCCGATCAGTTTCGACTGCTGGCCGAGGAAAACCGCATCAATATTCGGCTGATCCCCCCGGCGCGCGGTCTGATCCAGGATCGCAACGGGCGGCTGATTGCCGGAAACGAGCAAAACTACCGGATCGTCATCACCCGAGAGGATGCGGGCGATGTTGAGGCGGTGCTGCATCGGCTGGCGACTTTGGTGCCGCTGACGCCCGAGGATATCGACAAGACGCTGAAAGAAGCCAAGCGGCGCAGCCCGTTTGTGCCGATTATCGTGGCGGATCGGTTGGCGTGGGATGATCTGTCGAAAGTGGCGTTGAATGCACCAAGTCTGCCCGGGGTTTCACCAGAGGTGGGGTTAAGCCGGGTTTATCCGCTGGACACCGATTTTGCCCATATCGTGGGATATGTCGGGCCGGTGTCCGAGCGCGATCTGGCCGAGTTGGAAGACCCCGATCCGCTGCTGCAGATCCCGAAGTTCCAGATCGGCAAGATCGGCGTGGAACGCTGGACCGAAGATACTCTGCGCGGCACCGCCGGGGCCAAGCGGATTGAGGTTAACGCCGTGGGCCGGGTGATGCGCGAGCTAGAGCGGCAAGAGGGCGATCCGGGGGCCGATCTGCGCCTGACCATTGATGCCGATATTCAGAATTTCGCCCAAGTGCGGCTGGGTGGCGAAAGTGCCGCAGCCGTGGCAATGGATGTGCGGACCGGTGATATTCTGGCAATTGCCTCATCGCCGTCGTTTGACCCGAACCTGTTCGTGCGCGGCATCAGCCAGAAGGATTATACCGGGCTGACCGAGGATGACCACCGCCCGCTGGCCAACAAATCGGTGCAAGGGGCCTATCCGCCGGGATCGACGTTCAAGATGGTGACGGCACTGGCGGCGCTGGAGGCGGGGGTAATCTCGACCGACACCTCGATCCATTGTCCGGGGTATTACGAGATTGGCGGGCGCAGGTTCCATTGTTGGAGCCGGGGTGGCCACGGCACGGTGTCGCTAAAGCGGGGCCTGTCAGAAAGTTGCGACGTGTATTTCTACGAAATCGCGCAGAAGGTTGGCATCGACAAGATCGCGGAAATGGGGCGCAAGCTGGGGCTGGGGCAGCGCCATGATTTGCCGATGTCGGCAATTACCGACGGGGTAATGCCCGACAAGGCGTGGAAGCAGGAACGCTACAAGAAAGACTGGGTGATTGGCGACACCATCAACGCGGCGATTGGGCAAGGCTACGTGCTGACCTCGCCGTTGCAACTGGCGGTGATGGTGGCGCGGATTGCCAGCGGCACGCAAGTGGTGCCACGGCTGATCCATATGGTCGATGGCGAAGTGGTGCCGATTGTGCCGCCCGCCTCGCTAGAGTTGCAAAGCGGCATTCTGAAAGCGGTGCAGATGGGCATGTTCGAGGTGATGAACGGCGCACATGGCACCGCCAAATCATCGCGCATCGCCGATGAAAGCATGTTGATGTGCGGCAAGACCGGGACGGCGCAGGTGCGCAACATCTCGGCCAAGGAACGCGCCAGCGGGGTTATTTCCAACGACCAGTTGCCCTGGCTGTCGCGCGACCATGCGCTGTTTGTGGGCTTTGCCCCCTATGACGCGCCGAAGGTGGCGGTGTCGGTGGTGGTGGAACATGGCGGTGGCGGATCGACCGTGGCCGCCCCGATTGCGCGCGACATCTTGTTGCGGTGTTTGCATGACGGCATCCCGCCGTTGTCGGCCTATCCGGCCAGCCAACGGGGCCGGATCGAAACCCAGTTCAAGGAAATGAAGCTGCGGGTGCCCGACCTCGACGCCAACGGCAATTCACGGGCATGAGGGCGCAATGAGCTTTCTTGAATACCGCATCAAGACCTCGCCTATTGGTTTTCAAAAGGTGCTGCACCTGAACTGGGCGCTGGTGCTGTTGCTGACGGCGGTGGCGTCAGTGGGCTGGTTGATGCTGTATTCGGTGGCAGGCGGCAATATCGAGACCTGGGCCGAACCGCAGATGAAGCGGTTTGGCATGGGCCTTGGCGTGATGATGTTCGTGGCCTTTGTGCCGATCTGGTTTTGGCGCAACCTGTCGATGTTGGCCTATGTCGGGGCGATCGGGCTGCTGCTGATTGTCGAGTTTTTTGGCCATGTGGGGATGGGTGCGCAACGCTGGATCAACCTTGGCTTCATGATGCTTCAGCCGTCTGAATTGATGAAGGTGGCTTTGGTGATGTTTCTGGCCGCCTATTACGATTGGCTGGATGTGAAAAAGACCTCGCGGCCGCTGTGGGTGTTGATTCCGGTTTTGCTGATCTTGCTGCCGACGTTTCTGGTGCTGACGCAGCCCGATCTGGGCACCGCGATGCTGCTTATGCTGGGCGGGGCCGTGGTGATGTTTTGTGCCGGGGTAAGCTGGATATACTTTGCCGTGGTGTTTGCGGCAGGGGTGGCATTGGTGACCGCGGTGTTCGAGTCGCGCGGGACAACCTGGCAATTGCTGCGCGATTATCAGTTCAAACGGATTGATACCTTTCTGGACCCGGCAAGTGATCCGTTGGGCGCGGGCTATCACATCAGCCAAGCCAAGATTGCGTTGGGGTCTGGGGGCTGGGCTGGCAAAGGCTTTATGCAGGGCACCCAAAGCCGGCTGAATTTTCTGCCCGAAAAACACACCGATTTCATTTTCACCACGCTGGCCGAAGAGTTCGGCTTTATCGGGGCGTTTTCGCTGTTGGTGCTTTATGTGCTGATCATTGCGTTTTGCATCGTGTCGGCGATGCAGAACAAGGATCGGTTTTCGTCACTGTTGATCCTTGGGGTGGCGGCGAATTTCTTCTTTTACTTTGCCGTCAACATGTCGATGGTGATGGGCCTGGCCCCCGTGGTGGGGGTGCCATTGCCCTTGGTATCTTATGGCGGATCGGCGATGCTGGTGTTGATGGCGGCATTCGGGTTGGTGCAAAGCGCGCATGTGCACAGGCCTCGGTAGCGGCCGGGGTGAGTATTCAGGCAAGGAAAAAGCCGTGAGGCTGGGGGCGGGATGGTAGCGCAGGTTTACTTTGCGGCGGGGGCCAAGGCGTGGCCCGATTATGAGGCGCCGTTGGCGGCGGCTTTGGCCGAAGCGGGGGTGGCGGCCGAAGTGCGCACCGAGGCACCCGATCCGGGGTTGGTTGATTACATCATCTTTGCGCCGGGCGGGGAGATTACCGATTTCACGCCCTATCGGCGCTGCAAGGCGGTGTTGAACCTGTGGGCCGGGGTCGAGCGGATCGTGGGCAATGCCACCCTGACGCAACCCTTGTGCCGGATGGTGGATCCGGCGCTGACCGATGGCATGGTGGAATATGTGGTGGGCAATGTGCTGCGCCACCATCTGGGGTTGGATCGCTACATCCGCGGCGCTGCGGGTTGGGATCAGGTGGTGCCACCGCTGGCGCGTGAACGTGTGGTGGCGATGCTGGGGCTGGGAGAATTGGGGCAGGCCTGCGCGCGGGCGCTGATCGCGCTGAACTTTCCGGTACTGGGCTGGAGCAGATCAGCCAAGAGGGTTGAGGGCGTGGACTGTCTGCAGGGCGAGGCGGGGCTGGAGGCGGCGTTGCGGGCAGCGCAGATCGTGGTGACGTTGTTGCCGCGAACGCCCGAGACCGAAGGCTTGCTGGATGCAGGTCGGTTGGCATGGTTGCCGCGTGGCGCGGTGGTGATCAATCCGGGGCGTGGGGCGTTGATTGACGACGCGGCGCTGTTGGCTGCGTTGGATAGCGGTGCCGTGGGGCATGCGACGCTGGATGTGTTTCGGGTAGAGCCTTTGCCAGCAGATCACCCGTTCTGGAGCCACGAGCGCGTGACGGTAACACCGCATATTGCCGCCGATACGCGCCCTGACAGTGCCGCGCGGGTGGTGGTGGAAAACATTCGTCGCGGCGAGGCGGGGTTGCCATTCTTGCATCTGGTCGACCGCACGCGCGGCTATTGAACGCCAAAATCGCGGTTTGGCGATGCGGCGTCGGGAATGGAACAGACGCACCCCTGCCCGGCCGGGATGCTGCGATGAGGCGACAGGGGATTGGGTATGAAATATTCGACGGGGGCAATTCTGGTAGTGCTGGCCGGGGTGTTGTGGTCGGCAATGGGATTGTCGATCCGGCAGCTTGATGCGGCAGGCACCTGGGCAGTGCTGTTCTGGCGGTCGGTTGGCATGGTGCCGGTGTTGTTTGGCTTTATCGCGTGGCGATCGGGCGGGCATCCGTTGCAGCGGCTGCGGCGGGTGGGCGTGGCCGGGGTGATCGGCGGGCTGGGGTTGGTGTTCGCCTTTGCCGGCGCGATTTACGCCATTCAGGCCACGACGGTGGCGAATGCGGTGTTTCTGTTCGCGGCCTCGCCGTTTCTGGCGGCGATCCTGGGCTGGATTTTGCTGCGCGAGCAGGTGCGGCTGGCCACTTGGGTGGCGATTGGCGTGGCCGGGGTTGGCATGTTCATCATGGTGCGCGAGGGGCTGGCGGTTGGGGCCATGGCCGGGAACATCGCGGCGTTGTTGTCAGCACTGGGGTTTGCGGCGTTCACTATCACCCTGCGCTGGGGGCGGCTGGAGGATATGATGCCTGCGGTGGTTTTAGGTGGTGTATTTTCCATGGCGGTCGCGGCGATTGTGTTGGGGGTGCAAGGCCAGGGATTGGCTGTATCGGTGCATGACGGCGCGATTGCGATGGCGATGGGGGCGTTCCAACTGGCCACGGGGATGGCGCTTTATACATTGGGCAGCCGGGTAATTCCGGCGGCGGAACTGACGCTTCTAAGCATGGTCGAGGTGTTGCTGGCGCCGATTTGGGTGTGGCTGCTGATGGGCGAGACCGCGAGCGTGGGCACGTTCATCGGCGGGGCGGTGCTGATGGCGGCGGTTGCGGGGAATGCGCTGTCGGGGGCACGGCGGGGAATGTCATCTGCACCTGCGGTATTGCCGTAAGGCTGCCTCCGGCGGGGATATTTTTACCAGAAAGAAAGCGGGGTGCGAACGGTTCAGCGGTGCCGTCGGAAAAAGCGCGAGCGGGCGTAGAGGTCTTCCATGCGTTTCAGGCGGCCTTCGGTTTCCCCCCATGTCAGGCTTTGCACACTTGCTAACAGGGTTTCGACGAGGACGAGGATCGAGACGGTTGAATCCCATGCGCTTGGCGCCTCGATGTGGCAGGCGAGGGTGTGGCGGGCGTGGGTGGCGGCAGGGGATACCCAGCGGTCGGTGATCAAAATGACCTCGGCCCCCTGTTCGACCGCCAGTTCCACCAGTTGCAGCACCGAGTTTTCATAGCGCCGCATGTCGAACACCAACAGGATATCGCCGCGTTTCATATCCAAAAGTGCCGGGGGCCAGGTGTTGGACATATCGGACAAGAGGGTGACATCGGGGCGCACGACCTTCATC
>JBAVTI010000536.1:0-2135 GCA_049696055.1 Paracoccaceae bacterium
GGGCCCGAGCTTGCGCTGGAGGTGGAAAAGAACGGTTACGCCGATATCCTGGCGGAGGTTCTGTAATGGCCGTGATGGCTGCAAAGCAAGATGCGCTGCTGGCGCGAACCGCAGGGTTTGTGGTGCCAAAAGGTGGCTGGCTGGAACCCGCGCGCGCTGATGCGTTGGTTCGGCTGCAGGCTATGGGGCTGCCGGGCAAACGTGACGAATACTGGCGCTACACAGACCCGGCATCCCTTAACGCAAATGGTGCCACCGCCGCCGCACTATTTGACACCAAGGGCGAACGGGCGGTTTTTTCCGGGATTGACCGACTTAAACTGGTCTTTGTCGACGGCGTTTTCGATGCTGCCGCCTCGGATGATCTGACGATGGCGGGGCTAGAGATCGAAACCCTAGATCAGGCCAACCGTGCCGGTGGTCATTGGGCGCAGGGGCTTTATGGCACGCTGGAGGCCCGCGGCCAATTCCCGGTAGCGCGGCCCCTAGCCGCCTTGAATACCGCCTATGCAACTGAAGGTGTCCTTATTCGGGTTACTGGCGTGGTTACAACGCCAGTTTCTCTGATTTATCGTCGTAAATCAGATACTTCCGATACTATTCTACATCACTTCATTAAGGTTGAATCCGGGGCAGAGCTGACGCTTTTGGAAAACGGTCCCGCAGCGGCAAGGATGAACAAGGTTCTGGAAGTTGACGTGGCTGACGGCGGCCGTTTCCACCATGTCCGCACCCAAGGGCGTGATCATGAACGTCATGCCGTGACGCATATCTTTGCGCGTCTGGGAACCAAGAGTCTGTTCAAATCCTTTACCCTGACCGCCAATGGCAGGCTAACCCGCAATGAGGTTGTGGTAGAGCTTTTGGGCGATGACGCGGTGGCACATGTCGCGGGGGCCGCCGTTGGCGATGGCGATTTTCATCACGACGACACGGTGTTTGTAACCCATGCGGGCTTGCGCTGCGAAAGCCGGCAGGTGTTCAAGAAGGTGCTCAAAAACGGTGCCGTTGGGGTGTTCCAAGGTAAAATTCTGGTCAAACAGGGTGCCCAGAAAACCGATGGCTATCAGATCAGCCAGTCGTTGCTGCTTGATGAGGATAGCCAGTTCCTGGCGAAACCCGAGCTGGAGATCTACGCCGATGACGTGAAATGCAGTCATGGGTCAACCTCGGGGGCGATCGACGACGAGGCGCTGTTCTATCTGCGGTCGCGTGGGGTGCCGGTCAAGGCGGCGCAATCGCTGCTGGTGCTGGCCTTTCTGGCCGAGGCTATTTCGGAAATTGACGATGCGGATGTCGCCGAAGACATCCGTGAACGGCTGGAAAACTGGCTGGCGCGGCATGAAAAATTGGCGAATGGCCGCTGAATGGCAATTTCGACAGATATCCTGGAAAGTTATCGACGCCCCCGCGCGGTGATCCGTCGCAAGCTTGATGCCGGGCCGCGCGAAGACCGGGCGTTGGCGACGCTTATCGCGGCTTGTGCGTTGAATTTCATCTCACAATGGCCCGGATTGGCGAGGGCCGCCTATTTCGATCCCTCGCGCCCGCTTGACGCGCGGATCGGGGGGGCGTTGCTGGGAACGGTATTTCTGCTGCCGCTGGTCGCTTATGCCATCGCGGGCCTAAGCCATCTTGCCGCAAAGGCACTCGGCGGGCAGGGCAGCGCTTATGGCGCGCGTTTGGCGCTGTTCTGGTCGTTGCTGGCAATCACGCCGCTTTTGCTTTTGAACGGATTGGTTGCCGGGTTTATCGGCGCGGGGCCCGCCAGAATATCAGTGGCCGTGGCCGTGTTCGCGGCCTTTGTCTATCTTTGGATCAATGCCTTGATCGAGGTCGAACGATGAGTGCGATGCTGTCAAAGGGCACGGGAGACAAGACCATGTTTGACGTCAATGCAGTGCGGCGCGAATTTCCGATCCTGTCGCGCACCGTCAACGGCAAGCCACTGGTTTACCTTGATAACGGTGCTTCGGCGCAAAAGCCCAAGGTGGTTATTGATGCGATCACGCTTGCCTATACAATGGAATATGCAAACGTTCACAGAGGCTTGCACACACTTTCTAATATTGCGACTGAAAAGTATGAGGCGGTTCGAGGCATTATCGCGCGTTTCTTGAATGCCCCGTCGGAAG
>JBAVTI010000537.1:0-4538 GCA_049696055.1 Paracoccaceae bacterium
TACCTCACCGAGCGAAAGCTGGCCCCTTTAGTCGTTCGTCGATCCTATTTCGACCCCATCTGCCCAAATGAAGGGACTGTTGGTGGAGTCGCCGGGTACCGCCCCCGGGTCCGATCCGATTATTACGGGTGCGTTTATCGCCATAGTCAAAGTTACCCCTGACAGGTCCAATATAGGCGGGCAAAGGGGGGTTCGCAAGGGTGTGTAAGGGGCAGGATTTCGTCAAATCCAGCGGGTTACCAAAAGGTTAACAAAAAAAGGAAATTGTATATATTTCAAAGTCTTGGTTGGCGTAACACGCGTGTTATGCCATGGATAACACGCCCGAACATCCGTCCGGGCGTGCCAAATTATCGCAAGATCGCTCAGAACCCGGCCTTGATCTGCTCAAATTCTTGCAGCATCCGGTCCCGCATCGCCGGATCAATCGGGGTCTGCGAAAGCAAAGTACCTTCAAACGGGTTGACGTCCGCGGCAATCAATTCCTCGGCAGGGATCCCTGCCATCGCCTTGTCATTGGAATGGGCATAGCCAAAGTTGGCCAACAATCCCTTTGCCGAGCCATGATCAAGCCATGCGTTGATGAAATCATAGGCCTTGTCTTCCGACCCCGGCGCGTCCTTGAAGTTTACATAGCCACAAAACCAGGTCGCAGCCCCTTCCTTAGCTTGCCGCTGAAAGCCCACAGGGAAGCCCTCGGCGCGCATCAGGGCGATGGAATCATTCCACGACCAAGCCACCTGCACTTCGCCCGTCGCCATCAGTTGCGCCAACTCTGACGGATCGGCCCAGTAGGCGCGAACATTCTGATGGGCCGTGCGCAACCATGCGGCTGCTGCCTGATACTGTTCTTCGGTGACAGCAGACCAATCGGAAACACCCGTGGCCAACAGCGCAAGCGACCACACATCATCCGTATTGTCAGGCAGCGAGATACGGCCCGCATATTTTGGGTTGTGGAACACCGACAGCGACGCCACGTCTTCGGCGGGAACGTCGGTCGTGTTGTAGGCAATGGCGGTATAGGCGTAATCCGTCGGGATAAACCAAACGCCGGTGTCATCCTTGAAGATCGGCGAGTTCAACAGCCGGGGTGCGATTTCACCGAAATTAGGGATCTTGGTCACATCCCACGGCTCGATCAGACCCTTGTCACGGTATTTCGACACCATCTGCGAGCACGGATGCGCCACATCAGCTTTGAAACCGGAAGCGACTTTCTGAAACGCCTCGTCATCGTCGCCGAAGAAGGCATAGGTCGGCATCTGGCCGTTTTTCGCGACGTAGGCTTCGATCAACGCCTGATTTTCAAAGCCCGCCCAATCGAACACGACAAGGTCCGGGTCGGCGGCAAACGCGGGTGTTGCGCAGGCCAGCGCGGCGCTGGCCAGAAGGAAATTGCGGATTTTCATGTTGCTCCTCGGCGTTGTTGTAGCTTCTGGCCTGCTTTCCCCCAAGAGAGCAGCCGAACACTTGGCAAGGCTAGTGATCGGCAATGGTTCGCTCAAGTGATTTGTAAAGCTGAAGCTTCATTTCGTGGGATCCTATGCGTAAGTGACGCAAGGGAAGGCAGTTTTTGCCCAAAAGAACCGCTTTTGGCACACCCTTGCGGGCGCGGGGCGAACCGTTAGGATCATCCCGGTAATTTCGGAGGCTTTCATGATCGTTTCTGCCGCGACCCAGCTAGACATCCCTTTTGTGCGCAATCAATTCCCTGCGTTTTCCAGTGCCGCGCTAAGAGGGCAGGCCTTTTTCGAAAACGCGGGCGGATCATATACCGCAAAGCCGGTGATTGACCGATTGATGCGGTTTTATCACGACCGCAAAGTGCAACCCTATGCGCCCTATGAGGCGTCTACTCTTGGCGGAGCCGAGATGGACGAAGCGCGCACCCGGTTGGCCGCGATGATGGGGGTAGAGCGAGATGAAGTGTCTTTTGGCCCGTCGACCAGCGCCAATACCTATGTGCTAAGCCATGCGGTGCGCAAATGGCTGAAGGGCACCAAGGGCGCGGTCGTGGTGACCAATCAGGACCACGAAGCGAATTCCGGGGTTTGGCGGCGTTTGGCGGACGACGGGATCGAGGTGCGCGAATGGCGCATTGATCCGCAAACCGGGCATTTGGACACCAGCGATCTGGAAAAGTTACTGGCAGATGGCCATGTGAAACTGGTCTGCTTTCCACATTGTTCGAACGTGGTGGCAGAGGTGAACCCTGTCGCCGAGATCTGCGCAATGGCAAGCGCGGCTGGCGCGTTTACCTGCGTTGATGGCGTCAGTTATGCCCCGCATGGCTTTCCCGACATCCCTGCCTTGGGCGCGGATGTCTATCTGTTTTCGGCCTACAAGACCTATGGCCCGCACCAAGGCATCATGGTTTTGCGGCGCGACATCGGGGCCGCGCTTCCAGCGCAGGGTCATTTTTTCAATGCCGACACGCTTTACAAGCGGTTCACGCCTGCCGGGCCAGACCACGCGCAGGTTGCGGCCTGTGCAGGAATGGCCGACTACATCGACACGCTTTATGCGCACCATTTTGGTGCGAGCCCGGCGATGCCTTTGGCGCGTAACAATGCTGTGCATGAATTGATGCGCGCGCACGAAGTGCGGCTGATGCAGCCTTTGCTGGATTATCTTGCCGCACGCAACGACCTGCGCTTGATCGGACCACGTGAGGCAGAGGGGCGCGCGCCAACAGTTGCGGTGGCGCTGGACCGAGAGGCGGAACCCGTTGCGGCGGCACTTGCCGGGCATGGCATCATGGCGGGTGGCGGCGATTTTTATGCGGTGCGCCCCTTGCAGGCGATGGGCGTGAACCTGGAGCGCGGCGTGCTGCGGCTAAGTTTTGTGCATTACACCGCTCAGACCGATATTGTGAGGCTAATCACTGCGTTGGACGCCGTTCTTTAGGGCGCGACTGGTAGCGGTGCGTCGCGTTCCAACGGGCGGCGCACCTGTAGATTGTGTTTCGACGAAGCCAAAGGAAAAGAGTGATCCGCTTTGCGAAGCGTTGCGTAATGCTTTGGAAATGCGCAGTTTCTGGTGATCATGACGGACACTCCTATTCTTCTTTGGTTTCGCCGCGATCTGCGTCTGGCCGATCATCCGATGTTGTCGCAAGCGGTTGCTTCCGGGCGACCGTTGATTCCTGTATTCATTCTTGACCCGGAGACCGAACGGCTTGGTGCAGCGGCGAAGTGGCGGCTTGGTCTGGCAGTTGCTGCGTTTGCCAAGGCTTTGGCGGGTTTGGGGGTTCAGCTTACCTTGCGGCGCGGCCAAGCTTTGGACGTGTTGGAAGCCCTGATTGCCGAAACGGGTGCGACTGGTGTGCACTGGTCGCGGCTTTATGACCCGGATGCCACGATGCGGGACCGCATCGTCAAGGCGGCACTGAAAGCCCGCGGGGTCGAAGCTGTCAGTCATGCCGGGCATTTGTTGAACGAACCCTGGACCGTTCACACCGGGCAGGGAGGGTTTTACCGGGTTTATACGCCTTATTGGAATGCGGTGCGCGATCGGGCTTTGGAACAGCCGACCCCAGCGGTTGCAGACATGCGGCAGCCCACAGGCTGGCCTGCAAGCGACGCCCTGGCGCAGTGGAAAATGGGTGCCGCGATGCGCCGGGGGGCAGAAGTTTGTTTGCCATATCAGAGGGTTGGTGAGCAGGCGGCCTTGGCGCGTTTGGATGCTTTTCTGGATGGTCCGGTGGACGGCTATAAAGAGCAGCGCGATTTTCCGGCGATAGAGGCGACCTCGCGGTTGTCGGAAAACCTGACCTATGGGGAGATCGGGCCGCGCACGATTTGGCACGCCGGAATGCGGGCTTTTCATGCGGGACGGGCGGGTGCAGAGCATTTTCTGAAGGAATTGGTCTGGCGCGAATTTGCCTACCATCTGCTGCATCACACCCCGCATATTACCACGCGCAACTGGCGTCCGGAATGGGATGGGTTTGCGTGGCGGGGCGACAATCTGGACGCCGAACGCTGGCGGCGCGGCATGACGGGCGAGCCGCTGGTCGATGCTGCAATGCGTGAGATGTATGTGACCGGGACCATGCACAACCGAGGCCGGATGATTGTGGCAAGCTATCTGACCAAGCATCTGTTGACAGACTGGCGGGTTGGGATGCGCTGGTTTGAGGACTGCCTGACCGACTGGGATCCGGCGGCAAACGCCATGGGCTGGCAATGGGCCGCCGGATCTGGGCCCGATGCGTCACCCTATTTCCGGGTATTCAACCCCGCAACTCAGGCAGAGAAATTCGACAAAAGCGGCAGTTTTCGCCGCCGTTTCATAGCCGAATTGAGCCGCAATCCGGGTGAGGAGGCGCTGTCGTTTTTCAACGCTGTGCCGCGCCAGTGGGGGCTTGATCCAACAACAGCCTATCCTGAGGCCGTCATCTCATTGGCGGCGGGGCGTGATCGGGCATTGGCAGCATATGGGCAAAGAAATGCTTGAACAAATTGCACAATTCACAACGGGTGACCGGTTGTTGACGGCAGCGGAAAAGGTGGTTCTAACCTCGGCCAAAGGGC
>JBAVTI010000538.1:0-2212 GCA_049696055.1 Paracoccaceae bacterium
CAACCGGATCGCCGCCCGCCACCGGCATCTCGAAAATTTCGGCCCCCCGGTCGGTGTGGCAAGTGAACATGATCCGCCGCCCATCCGGCGAAATCCCGTGGTCATTGTTGCACCTGTCGGCAAAGCCTGTGGCCACCTGCAACAGCACGGGCCGGTCCAGTGGCACCCGCCACAACCGCCCCTCGCCATTCACCAACAACCACCCATCCGGGTGCCAGTTCGGCGCTTCGATCAGACGGTCGGTCTGCAAAACCACCCGCACCGCCCCGGTCGCCAGCTCGTAAATCTCCAGCGAAGACCGCATCAATCCTTTTTCTTCGGCGTCAGCAGCTTGGCAGGCCGAATGTCTTCCGCCGCCTTGAACAGCCCAAAGGTCTGACCGACATAGTTCACCACCCCCGAAATCTGCTCCATATATTTGGTCAGTTCCGGCGTCCGCTCGGCCTCGATCACCTGCACCGGCCGCTCCGGCCCGTCGCCCTCAAACTGGCAATAGAACAACGGCTCGCCACGCTTCAGGATGATATCCTTTTCCGGCTCATGCCATTCAAACGCCCACATCAACGGCCGCGGCCACAGGTTCAACGGAAACCGCCCGCCGAAAATCGTCCCCGGCAACTGCTCTTTGCGATAATGCGCAAACGCCGAAAGCTGGGTGATAAACACCGTCTCATCGGTGATAAAACAATAGGGCAGCGTCATTTGCACCGTGGGCCGGTCCGGGTAGCGCCACTCGGTCTCGTTCACCAGCGTCATCACCTCGCCCAGCTTGTTGGCCCGGATCGAAGACGCCGCCCCCGCCCGGTTGATCAGCACTGCCTTGCCCTTATCGTCACGCGCAAACCCCAGATGAATGTCAAACGGGCATTTCACCATGAAATACCGGCTCTCCATCTGGATCACTGCCGGGCAACGGCTGGCCGATTTGGAATGCGCCTTGTTGGTCTGCCGAAAAAGCACCCGTTCCGGCGGGTCATAAAGCACGGCCCCTTTGTCGGATGTCAAAAACCACCCCACTGTGATCGGCCCACTTTTCGGCCCTTCCTCGGGCCGCTCAAACTCTAAATTAATCTGCATCGGTCCCTCGTTATTTTTCCCAAAGCCTCGCCCCGCACCCAGCCAAAGTCAATGCGTCAGCGCAGCCCGCAACGCCCGTACCTCTGCCGCCCGCGTCTCGCGCAGCCCCGGCCCGGCAAACCCCAACGCCGCCACCTGGCCCGTGCAACCCACCACAACCGAACAAGACCCATGCACCTCGCGCAACGGCAACCTCGCCCGCAACTTACCCACCGTCGCCGCCGAAACCCCCGCTCCCGGCATCACCCCGATGCGCCCTGCCGCCAGATCAAACACCCGCGCCAAGCCCTCAATCCCCGCCACCGCCGTCACCGCCTGCCCCGAGGTCAATATCCGCTCGAACCCCAACCCCACCGCCACCTCAACCGCCTCTGCCATATCCGGCACCAGATCGAACGCCCGGTGCAGCGTCAGCCCCATCCCCTGCGCCGCCGCCACCAACTGCGCCAAAACGCCGACGTCCAACCGCCCATCCGGCATACTTGCCCCCAGCACCACGCCCGCCAAACCAGCCGCGCGCGCCGCATCAATATCCGCCAGCATTACCGCCACTTCGCCGGCGAAAAACACAAAATCCCCCGCCCGTGGCCGGATCATCGCATAGACCGGAACCCCACACCCCGCCGCCGCCCGCATCATCCCGGCAGATGGCGTAAGCCCCCCAACCGCCAACGCCGCACACAACTCCAAACGGTCCGCCCCGCCCGCAACCGCCTCTGCCACCCCGGCCAGGCTATCCACACAAACCTCAATCAGCATCGCCCATCCCCTGCCACCCGATCAGCGACGCCCCGATCAACCCCGGCTCGACGCGATGCTTGGCCCGTACCACCAACGGCCCGACGCACCGCCGCAATACCCGCGCCCGCACCGCCACATCCAACGCCGCAATCAGCGCGCCCACATTGGCAAGCCCGCCGCCCACCGGCACCACCGTCGCGCCCACCACGTTCAGCACCATCGCCAGCGGCCCGGCCATTATCTCCAGCCACACCGCCACCGTCTCGCCCGACCGCGCATCCCCCGCCTGCCAACTGTCCAAAATCACCCTGCTGCTTAAGCCCTCGCCATGCAGATGCTTATGCAACCGCTCCACCCCGCGCGCGCCGCCCACCGGGTCCAGACACCCCACCTG
>JBAVTI010000539.1:0-1953 GCA_049696055.1 Paracoccaceae bacterium
GCGCGCATGGCACGGATTCTGATCACCTCGGCCATTCCTTATATCAATGGGATCAAGCATTTGGGCAATCTGGTGGGCAGCCAGCTGCCTGCGGATTTGTATGCGCGCTATAACCGGGCGCGGGGGCATGAGGTGATGTTCATCTGTGCCACCGATGAGCATGGCACGCCTGCGGAATTGGCGGCGGCCAAGGCGGGCAAGCCGGTTGATGAATTCTGTGCCGAAATGCACGCGGTGCAGGCCGAGATCGCGCGCGGTTTCCGGCTGTCGTTTGATCATTTCGGGCGGTCGTCCAGCGCCCGCAACCACCGTTTGACACAGCATTTCGCCGGGGCTTTGGCGGATAACGGCTTTATCGAGGAAGTATCGGAAAAGCAGGTATTTTCCCTTACCGACAATCGCTTTTTGCCCGACCGCTATATTGAAGGCACCTGTCCGAATTGCGGTTATGATAAAGCGCGTGGCGATCAATGCGAAAACTGCACCAAGCAGTTGGACCCGACCGATCTGATCAACCCGCGGTCGGCGATTTCGGGATCGACAGATCTGGAAGTGCGCGACACCAAGCATTTGTTCCTGAAGCAGCGGAGTTTGCGTGGCGATCTTGAGGCGTGGATTGATAGCAAAACCGATTGGCCGCTGTTGACCACCTCGATTGCCAAGAAGTGGCTGAACGATGGCGACGGCTTGCAGGACCGGGGTATTACCCGCGATTTGCACTGGGGTGTGCCGGTGATGCGCGGCGACAAACCGTGGCCGGGGATGGAGGGCAAGGTGTTCTACGTCTGGTTCGACGCCCCGATCGAATACATCGCGGGCACCGCCGAATGGGCCGACGCGCAAGGGTTGCCAGATGCCGCATGGGAACGCTGGTGGCGCACCGACAAGGGTGCCGCCGACGTGCGCTATGTGCAGTTTATGGGCAAAGATAACGTGCCTTTCCATACGCTTAGCTTTCCTGCCACCATCATGGGTTCGCGCGAGCCATGGAAGCTGGTGGATTACATCAAATCGTTCAATTACCTGAATTACGATGGCGGCCAGTTCTCTACCAGTCAGGGCCGGGGCGTGTTCATGGATCAGGCATTGTCGATCCTGCCCGCCGATTACTGGCGCTGGTGGTTGCTGTCACATGCCCCCGAAAGCAGCGACAGCGAATTTACCTGGGAGAATTTCCAATCGTCGGTGAATAAGGATCTGGCCGATGTGCTGGGCAATCTTGTGTCCCGTGTCACCAAATTCGCGGTGGCAAAATTTGGCGATACCGTGCCAGCGGGCGGGGATTTTGGCCCACAAGAGGCCGCGCTGATTGCCGATCTGGGCATGCGCATCCGCACCTATGAGGCGCTGATGGAGGCAATGGAGGTGCGCAAAGCCGCCGCCGAGCTGCGCGCGATCTGGGTCATTGGCAATGAATATCTGCAGGCCGCTGCCCCGTGGAGCGTGGTGAAAACCGATCCCGAGGCGGCGCAGGCGATGATCCGGTTGGCGCTGAACCTGATCCGGGTTTACGCCGTGCTGTCGCGCCCGTTTATCCCTGATGCGGCGGCGGTGATGATGGCGGCGATGAATTGCGATGATTGGGCATGGCCCGACAATCTGCCCGACGCGATGCGGATGCTGCAGGCGGGCCACGCGTTCAAAGTGCCGGAAAACCTGTTCCGCAAGATCACCGACGAAGAACGCGCCGACTGGCAGGTGCGCTTTGCAGGGGTGCGGACGTAAAGCGCACTTGCAAGACCTGAGCCCTATCCGTTTGGCAATAGGATAGGGCACAAGCTAGCACTGGAACAGAAGTGTGGCGCCATGCAACAGTGTGGCCAATTGATCCCATTGCCGGAGCCACCCGATGTCGTCCGAACCGCTGCGCAACGCCAAATCCTACCTGTTCTATCAAACCGATCATGTCCGCCCCACGCTAGAGCGCGCCGAGGGGATTTACATGTGGGATAC
>JBAVTI010000540.1:0-1863 GCA_049696055.1 Paracoccaceae bacterium
ACCGCGACCGGGGCCGGGATCGTGCGCATCTGATCGACTTGCTCGATCGCTTTGGCAGTGCGCATCCGCAGCCCGATGCGACGCATTTTTCCGGCCCCATTGGGCGGACGAATTTGAAATGGGAAAGCCATACCGAGTTTGTCACCTATTCCGCCTTTGCGCCGGGGGTGGCGGCACGGCCGTTTGATCCGGCCACCGCCCAGGTATTTCCGCAAGACTGGCTGGCGGCGGCACCGGGCAAGCGGTTGGTATCGCTGCTGATCCGGGTCGAAGTGATGCCGGACGATGAGGCCGAGATCATGGCCAAGCTGGAAGACTGGTTCGTGCCGGAAAGCCTTGCCGCGTCGCGCGTGGTGGACGGGGCGGCGATTGTGGCGGGCGATTTTCGCATTGATGCCGCAGGGCATATGCGGATGGCGGTGTTCGTGCGCCCTGGCACCGGTGCGCGGCGGATCGGCCGGATTGTGCAGCGTTTGTGCGAGATCGAGACCTACCGTGCCATGTCGATGCTGGGGTTGATGCGGTCGCGGCAGCTGACGGCACGGCTGAACGCGCTGGACCCCAAGCTGTCGGCGCTGGTGGGCACCTTGGATGGGTTGGCGAGCAGCCCCGAAGATACGCTGCATGAATTGCTGGCGATCTCGGCAGAGCTGGAAAGCCTTGCGGTGCAGTTTTCGTTCCGGTTCGGGGCGACATCGGCCTATGAAGCCATTCTGAACCAGCGGGTCGAGGTGCTGCGCGAGGTGCGTATCAACGGGCGGCAGACCTTTGGCGAGTTCATGATGCGGCGCTATGATCCGGCGATGCGCACGGTGAAATCGGCGGAAGGGCGGTTGAAATCCCTGGCGGAACGGGCTCAGCGCGCGGCGGAATTGCTGCGCACGCGGGTGGATGTCGAACGCTCGGCGCAGAACCAGAAACTGCTGGAATCGATGGACCGGCGGGCCGATCTGGCGCTGCGGTTGCAACACACGGTCGAGGGGCTGTCGGTGGTGGCGATCAGCTATTATGCGGTTAGTCTGGCGGCCTATGCGGCCTATCCGGTGACCGAGGCTGTGGGGATATCAAAGGGCATGGCGACGGCTATTCTGACGCCGATTGTGGTGCTGGGGGTGTGGCTGGCGGTACGCCGCATCAAACGCCGCATGGACCCCTGATCGGATATTTCTTGGCCTACCGCCCCCGAATGCGCGGATCAAGCGCGTCGCGCAAGCCGTCGCCGATATAGTTCACCGACAACACGATCAAGGAAATGCAGACACCGGGCCAGATTACCCGTTCAGGGTATTGTTGCAGGTATTGCATGCCGTCATGCAAAAGCTGGCCCCAGGTCGGAAAATCAGGCGGGAAACCAAGGCCGAGAAACGACAGCACGGACTCGGTGATGATGGCGCTGGCGATGCCAAGGGTGGCGGCCACCATCACCGGACTCATCACATTGGGCAGGATGTGGCGCAGGATGATGCGGCGGGGCGGGGTGCCGATCGACCGCGCGGCCAGCACGAATTCGCGCTCTTTCAGGGCCAGCACCTCGCCACGCACCACGCGGGCGCATTGCATCCAACTTGTCAGGCCAATCGCCAGCACGATCAAAAGGAAGGTGCCCGCCTCTGGCCCCAACCATCCGCGCAAGGATTCGCCAAACAGCATCACCATGACCAACAACAGCGGCAGCAAGGGCAGCGACAAGAAAAGATCGACAAGCCGCATCAACGGATTGTCGAGGCGTTTGAAATAGCCCGCCATCAGCCCGACAAAGGTGCCCACCGTCATCGAGATCAGCATGGCGGTCATGCCAACCGCCAGCGACACCTTGCCGCCCGCCATCATCCGCGCCAGAAAATCGCGGCCCAACTGATCGGT
>JBAVTI010000541.1:0-6236 GCA_049696055.1 Paracoccaceae bacterium
GCCCTACCACGTCAACATCGGGGTCAGCACGGCGGCCCACGCCCTTGGCCTGCATTATTTCGATCTCACCGAAGACGTCCCCACCACCAGACACATCCGCGAACTGGCCAAAACCTCCCGTGGCCTGATGGCCCCGCAATGCGGCCTCGCCCCCGGTTTCGTCGGCATCGTCGCCGCCGATCTGGCCAGTCAATTCGACAAGGTCCGCTCGATCAAACTGCGCGTTGGCGCCCTGCCGCAAAATCCCACCGGCCTTCTGGGCTATGCCTTCAACTGGTCGCCCGAAGGCGTGGTGAACGAATACCTCAACGACTGTGAAGTGATCGAAGAAGGCGTCCTGAAAACCGTTTCTGCCATGGAATGGACCGAAACGATCTACATCGACGGTATGCAGCTAGAGGCCTTTACCACCTCTGGCGGCCTTGGCACCATGTGCGAAACCTACGCCGGAAAAATCGCCAACCTCGACTACAAAACCATGCGCTACCCCGGCCATGTTGATCTGATGAACTTCTTCTTCCACGAGCTTTTGATGCGCGAAAACCGCGCCGAGGCGGGTCGCATCCTGACCAACGCCAAACCCCCGGTGGACGAAGACGTGGTCTATGTCCACGTTGCCGCCGAAGGCTGGCAGAACGGCCAACTGCGCCGCCGCGAATTCGTGCGCGCCTATTACCCTTTGGAAATCAACGGCAAATCCCGCACCGCCATTGCATGGACAACCTCTGCGTCGGTCGTTGCCGTGATCGAGATGGTTCGCGCAGGTGCATTGCCGCAGCAGGGCTTTTTGAAACAAGAGGAAATCCCCCTGACACCCTACCTCGCCACGCGCACCGGCAACTACTACGCCATCGGCCACAAAAGCCGCCACGCCTAGGGCGTCCAGCGGAGGCGACCACGTCGCCTCCCCAAATCTCTTCCAAGAAATCTGCAAAACCTTTCGAAAAGTTTTGGCCACCCCACCGCTGCGCTAAACCTCGAAACTCTCTTTCGGCAGCCGCATTACCAAATTCGGGTCCACACAAATTCCCGACCACACATCCCACAGACTTTCATGCCCGACGCCAAAGAAATTCCCGGCCCGCTGCTCCAGCATGTCTGTCATCACCTGAAAATGGATATGCGCCGCCCAGCCGCCGTTCTCGTGCCAGTCGCCCAGATGCGCCACCAACTGCCCGGCCTGCACCACATCACCCACCGCGCATAACCCCGGCAGCGTTCCGCCCAGATGCCCATACAGCGTCCAGAACCGCACATCCCCCGCGTCATGCTCCAGAATAAGCGTATGGCCATAGTCCAGCGGATCGGCGTTATAGGTCACCCATGCCACCCGGCCCGCCAGCGGCGCATAGACAGGCGTACCCGCAGGGGCGAAAACATCAATCCCGGTATGCTTGGTGCGCCGCTCCACGCTTGCAGCATCGGCAAACTGATCGGTCGCATAGACGCTGCGCACCTCGCCATAAGACCCCAGCCCATAGGCCACGCCCTGTGCCGTGAACCACGCATCAAACGCCCGGTCCGAAAACGCCGGCATATCGGGGCGCTGTCCGCCGGTCAGCAAAGCCATCCGCGACGACTGTCTGATCTCGGGCAGGAACAACGCTGCCACCTCCACCTGCGCCAGATAGTCCCGCACCACCGCCTCGCCACGCGTCGCCGCAAACCCGGCCCCCCGCCGCATCACCGCCCGCAGCAGCCCTTGGTCCACCGATGCCAACCGCGCCCGAACTGCCGGGTCGGCCGCCGCCAAAACTTGCGGCAGCAACCCCTCGGCCTCTGCCTCGCTCAACCCCGCACTCGCCAGTCGCAGCGCGCCATAAAGGTCTGCGCCCGCCAAAGCTGCTGCTACGTGTTCTGCCTTGTCCATTTTTTCCCTAAAACCCACCGGCCAATGTATGGCGCAAAGCCATACGTAAAACATACGCGTAGCATACCTTCAAAACCGCCGCCTCGCCCGCAGTGCCGCCCCGATGGTGCCATCGTCGAGATAATCCAGTTCTCCGCCAATCGGCACCCCCTGCGCCAGCGAGGTAATCGCCACGCCGTCGCCCAGAACATCGGCAATATAGTGCGCCGTGGTCTGGCCATCGACTGTGGCGTTCAGCGCAAGGATCACTTCGGTAATCCCCTCCTCAGCAACCCGAGTCACAAGCCGTGGTATGCGCAACGCGTCCGGCCCCACAGCATCTAGTGCGGACAGCGTGCCGCCCAAAACATGGTAGCGCCCCTTGAATGCCCCCCCGCGTTCCATCGCCCACAAATCCGCAACGTCCTCGACCACGCAAATCTCGCCCGTTGCACGCCGCTCATCCGCACAGATCGCACAAATATCGCCAGTGCCGATGTTCCCACATAGGGTGCAATCACGTGCCGATATCGCAACCTGTGCCATGGCCTGCGCCAGCGGTGCCATCAACGCCCCGCGTTTCTTCAATAAAACCAGCACCGCCCGCCGCGCCGACCGCGGCCCAAGTCCCGGCAATCTTGCCATTAAATCAATCAGTTGCTCGATATCACCCGGAATGTCCGACATCAGAATGGCAACTTCATACCCGCAGGCAGCCCCAACCCCTCGGTCAGTTTTGCCATTTCCTGCCCAGACCGCGCCTGCGCCTTGCCCTGCGCCTCTTTGATCGCCGCAAGTATCAGATCTTCCACAACTTCTTTCTCAGAGGCCACCAGAATCGAGGGGTCAATATCCAGCCCCGTCAGTTCGCCTTTGGCCGTGCAGCGCGCCTTAACCAATCCGGCGCCGGATTCGCCGATCACGACGATCTGCCCCATATCCTCTTGAAGTTGCGCCATTTTTGCCTGCATTTCCTGCGCGGCTTTCATCATCTTGGCCATATCGCCAAGGCCGCCCAAACCCTTCAGCATGTCTTAACCCTTCTCAGTTATCTTCAAATGGGTCCCACTCGTCTTCGACCTCGGGCAGGGCCTCATAGGCCGCTGTTTGGGCCAAAGCCTCGGGGGATCGTATTTCGCTGATCTTCGCACCCGGAAACGCCGCAATAACCGCCTGCACCAGCGGGTTTTGCATCACTTCGGCCTCGACCGCCAGCCGATCACGGTCCTGATCCTCGGCCACTGTCGCCGCCCCACCGGACCCTACAATTGAGACCCCCCACCGTACCCCGGTCCAGGTTTGCAACCTTTGCGCCAACCGTGCCGCAAGGTCGCTTGGCGCGTCGCGGGTGGGTTCAAACTCGATCCGGCCGGGGGAATAACGCGCCAAACGCAGGCAGGTTTCCACCTCGACCAGCAGCTTCATGTCTCGTTTTTCTCGTATTAGATCAACTACTTGCGGGAATGTGGCGTAGAAGGCCAGCCCACCTTCGGCCAAAGCCACCGCCACGGCTGCCCCCGACATGCTTGGCCCCCGCGCCGGTGCCATCGTAGGCCCCTGCAGGCGCGTGGCAGGCTGATGCGTCATCCCGCCACCCCCCCCAGTTGGCGCCCCGCCACCACCACTCGCAGGGGGTTGCGGCTGGCTTTGCAGCTTGCGGATCAGGGTTTCGGGGTCGGGCAGATCGGATACATGCGTCAGCCGGATCACGGCCATTTCGGCCGCCATCATGGCATTCGGCGCCAATGCCACTTCTTCCAATGCTTTCAACAACATCTGCCACATCCGGGTCAAAACCCGCATTGGCAAACGCGTCGCCATATCCAATCCTCGCGCCCGCTCGTCGGGGGGCGTCGTCGGATCATCCGCCGCATCGGGCGTAATTTTTATCACGGAAATCCAATGCGTTATCTCGGCAAGATCGCGCAGAACCGCCATCGGGTCTGCCCCGTCGGAATACTGCGCCGATAGTTCTGACAACGCACTTGCAGCCTCGCCTTTCATGATCAGATCGAACAGATCCAGCACCCGGCCCCGATCCGCCAGCCCCAACATCGCCCGCACCTGCGCCGCCGACGTCTCGCCCGCACCATGGGCAATCGCCTGATCCATCAGGCTCATTGCGTCACGCACCGAGCCTTCGGCCGCACGGGTGATCAGCGCCATCGCGTCGACGGCAAGGCTTGCGCCTTCAAGGGCGGCGATGCGAGACAGGTGGGCCATCATCACTTCGGGCTCGATCCGTTTCAGATCAAACCGCTGACAGCGCGACAGAACCGTCACCGGCACTTTGCGAATTTCCGTGGTGGCAAAGATGAATTTCACATGGGCCGGCGGTTCCTCCAGCGTCTTCAACAATGCGTTAAAAGCACTGGTGGAAAGCATGTGAACTTCGTCGATGATATAGATCTTGTAGCGCGCAGATGCCGCGCGATAGTGAACAGAATCAATGATTTCGCGGATATCACCAACCCCTGTGCGCGAGGCTGCGTCCATCTCCAACACGTCAACATGGCGGCCTTCGGCGATGGCGCGGCAGGGATCACAGGCCCCACAAGGCTCGGTCGTCGGCCCGCCGCTACCATCGGGCCCGATGCAGTTCAACCCCTTGGCGATGATCCGTGCGGTAGTGGTTTTGCCAACACCCCGCACCCCTGTCATCACAAAGGCATGCGCGATCCGGTCGGCGGCAAAGGCGTTTTTCAAGGTGCGCACCATCGCCTCTTGCCCGATCAGATCGGCAAAGGTAGCGGGGCGGTATTTGCGGGCCAGAACCTGATAGGCTGGCGTCGGCATATCGGACATTTGGCCTCACGGGATTCGGATGGTGTGACACTAGGCCGGGCAGCGGGCGGCGTCTACCTCCCGAGACGAATTGGCACCCGCCGAGGATTAACGCTTTTTGGGCCGCGCAAAGGCTGATTTATTGCCGCGCGGGCCGGTTTGTACCGGCGTGTTGTCGCGGTTTTCATCCTGCAACTTGCGCCAACGCTCAAGCCGCGCGGCATCAAGGGTGCCTGCCTTTACCGCCCTCTGCACAGCGCATCCTGGTTCATGCGCATGGGTGCAATCGCGGAAACGGCAGAGGGGGGCAAGTTCGGTAATCTCGGCAAAAAGCGTGTCAATTCCGTAGGCTAGGTCGCTGACATGCAACGACCGCATTCCCGGCGTATCGACTACCCAACCGCCGGTGGTGGTGCGATGCAACGACCGCGACGTGGTGGTGTGGCGGCCCTTGGCGTCGCCTTCGCGGATCCCACCGGTTTCCTGCGGCGCGTCCTGATCCGGACCCGCCAGCGAGTTTAGCAGCGTCGATTTGCCAACACCGCTTGACCCGACAAGCGCCACCGTTTGCCCCACGCCGCACCACGGCGCAAGGGTTGCCAAGGCGTCGGGCGACTTGGCATTCACCGTTACCGCCACCAAATCACGCTGCAATGCCTGCGCTTGGGCGGCGTAATCGGCGGCGTCTTCGACGGTATCGGCCTTGGTCAGAACGATCACCGGGGTGGTTCCAGCCTCATTTGCCAAGGCAAGATATCGCTCCAGCCGCGCCGGATTGAAATCGGCATTGCACGAGGTGACGATGAACAGCGTATCCACATTCGCGGCAATCAACTGCGTCAGAACGGCCCCATCGGTGCGACGTTCCAGCAGGGTCTTCCGGTCGAGTCTGCGTTGCAAAACAAGGGTTTCTGGATCAACCAGCACCCAATCGCCTACCGCATAATCGGTGGTGTTGCTATGCACGGGCAGGGTAAGCTTGGTTGGGCCATCGACGCTGACAGCTGTCAGGCGGGCGCGGTGAACGGTGGCAATCCGCATTGGGGCAAGGGCGGTCTCTTCGGGCGCCAGTTGAACGTCAAAGAATTCTGACCAGCCAAGATCAGCAAGCGGTCCAAAACTGTGAAGGGGGCTCGTTTCGTTCAAGGAAGCAATGTCGCAGGCATAGACAGCGTCCTTGGCAAACTAAAGGTGAGAGGCTGACAACGACCCAAGTGGGGCTCGTTACGGCTGCTTCCTTCCGGACCTGACCGGGTTGGCGAGGCACTTGCCCGCGCCAACCTCTCAATGGGTGATATAGGCACGCCAACGGGGATTCGCAAGAGAGCTGTCAGATCAACCCCACCAATCGCGCGCCCGACAACAGGTCGGCGGCAACGTGGTGGGCAAAACGGCCTTCGGTCGGCAGAAAGTCGGGCACCTGCACCACGCACATTCCTGCGGCATGGGCCGAGGCAGCGCCAATTTCACTGTCTTCAAACACCACGCAGCGCGCGGGGGCGACACCAAGCCGGGCAGCGGTCAGAAGGTAGGGTTCGGGGTGCGGTTTCGGGGCGGACACGTCATCAAAAGTGATGACATGGGCAAACGCATCGCCCAACCC
>JBAVTI010000542.1:0-8269 GCA_049696055.1 Paracoccaceae bacterium
GTCGAGGTGGGGGCGAATTACCGTGTCGATATGTCCGATTTCGCGGCCAAGCTGGACGAAACTATTTCGGCGGTGTTGATCAGCCACATGCGTGGTCACACCTCGGATATGGATGCCATCATGGCGCTGTGTGATGCGCGCCACATTCCGGTAATCGAAGATGCGGCGCATTCACTTGGCACAGTTTGGAATGGGCGCAATATCGGCACCATTGGCAAGGTGGGGTGTTTCAGCTTTCAAAGCTACAAGATGGTAAACGCGGGCGAAGGCGGCATTTTGATCACCGACGACCCTGAACTTGCGGCGCGCGCGGTGATTATGTCGGGCGCCTATGAGCATAACTGGAAGAAGCACCCCGGCTTGCAAAACAGCTATATGCTGTGGCAAAACCGCCTGCCGCTTTACAATATGCGCATGCAGAACTTGTCTGCGGCGGTGATCCGCCCGCAGCTGCCGCTGGTGGCGCATCGTGTAGAACAGGGACGGATTAATCATGACTATGTCGCGGACCGGTTGAATGGCTGCGCTTGGCTAGACGTGCCACCACCCTTGGCCCCCGAAGTGCGCGCCCCAGATTCGATTCAGTTCAATCTGGTTGGCTTTGATACGGACGAGGAGGCCCGCGCCTTTCAATCTGCGGCTAAAGCACGCGGCGTGGCGGTGCAGATCTTTGGCCTGAGCGAAGACAATGCTCGGGCGTTCTGGAATTGGCGGTTTTTGGGTGATGCGCCAGAGCTGCCGCAGACCCGTGCCATGTTGATGCGGGCTTGTGATGTGCGCCTTCCCACACGCTTGACGATGGCCGAGCTTGATTTCATTGCCGATGCACTGATTGGTGCGGCAACCGAAGTTCAGGGCTAAGCCCTTTATAACACTCGCAGCTTGCCTTGCAGCCAAGGCAAAGCTGCAACCGATGGGTTGACCACGCGGTCCTGCAACAACCCACGCAGCCGAATGGCAACCTGCCCCGGCATGTCCTGCAAAACCCCGGCGCGGGCGGTCAGCGAGATTGTGCGTTCAAGATCGGCAAAGGGCAGCGGCAAAACCTCGGTCTCACCGCGAAAACGTTGGGTATGCAGGATCGCCAAGGGTGTCAGGATGCTCCACCCTGCCCCGGCGGCAACCATCGCCATGATCGCGTGATAACTGTCCAACTCGAACCGATGCGCCAGCCTTAGGTTTTGGCGGGCAAGATGGGCAGCAATTTGGCGGCCCATATGGTGGCGGGGGGAATACAGGATAAGTGGCAGGGTCTGCAGCTGAGCCGCAACGTCGCCCGAAGCGTCCACCGCCCCACGTGGCGCAACCACAACAAACGGCTCGCTGAGGAGGGGATGCACCTCGATCAAGTCGGTGTTGTTCACCGGAACGGCACCCAGATCGGCCGCCACCACCATATCAAGGGCGCGCGCCTCTAGCTGATCAAGCAACCGATGGCTCGCCCCGGTTTCCAACAAAAACCGACAGCCGCGCAGGTCTTGTGCCATTGCCGACAAAAGGCGCGGGGTCACGTCGGCGTCGAAATCTTCGATCATCCCCAGCCGTAGCGTGGTAAGCCCCGACATATCAGCCACCGCCAGTTCGGCGCGGGCCTCTGAGGCGGCATTGAGAATGGTTTGCGCGTGGCGGCGAAACATCGCGCCTGCGGGGGTTGTCTGCATGGGCCTTGTGGCGCGGTCGAGCAGAACGGCACCAAGGGCGGTCTCAAGTCCCGATAGCTGTTGGCTAACCGCCGAAGGGCTGGCCCCTAACCGGCGCGCTGCAGCAGAAATCGCGCCTTCCTCGGCTGCGGCCAAGAAAACCTCGATCCCCCATAGGGTGACGCGCCCTTGTGCCTCGCCCATGTTCCCGCCCTAAAGCTTGGAGAGCTTTTTCTGCAATTCGGCCAACTGCGCTTTGATTTGCTCCAGATCATTCTTCGGATCAGAAGTGGCTTCCGGTTCTTCTTTTGCCGGCCCAGATCCGCTCCAACCGGGCAGGCCGCCCATCATGGTTTTCATGAATGCTTCCTGGCTTTTGCGCATCACTTCAAAACCCGGCATCGCTATCAGCGGATTGGGGATAACCCCGATGTTTTCCATGATTTTGGACTGGCCCGATTGCAGCATCTCGAATGAAGCGGCAAGGAACTGCGGCACAACGCTTTGCACATTGGTCGTATAGCTGCGGACCAGATCGGTCAGCACATTGATCGGCAGGACATTTTCGCCCTTGCTTTCATGCTCGGCCACGATCTGCAAAAGGTATTGTCGCGTCAGGTCATCGCCAGATTTCAGATCTATGATCTGCACTTCGCGGTTGGCGCGAATGAAACCGGCAATATCCTCAAGGGTCACATAGTCGGACGTCTCGGTGTTGTAGAGGCGGCGGCTTGCGTACCGTTTTATCAGTAGCGGCTTTTTGGCGTCGGCCATGCGGCGGCCCTCCCGTTTTATTGCGCTGCAGAGAAGCTTAGGGCAGTGCAGCATAAAAAGAAAGGGCGGGCATAAAGCCCGCCCCGCGCGTGTCCGACAGGGAGGAAGGATCGGCGCGCGTCTTCTTGCGTCTGACGCATTCCGGCTGGAATGCGCGTCAGATTACTTGGCAGCGGTAGCTGCTTTTTTCACTGCGAAGGTCGCGTCGGTCGTTGCTTTTTTCACAACGGCGGTAGCTTCTTCCGAAGCGTCCTTGCCAGCAGCCAGCATCAGCTCGACGGTTTCCATCTGCACTTTTTTCGCGATTTCAGCGAAAGCAGCCAGGTTTTCAGCGGCCATTTCAGCAGCAACCGAAGCGAAATCGGTAGCGGCTTTGGTGTATTCGGTCGGCTCGGATTTGGCTTTGGCAGCATCGCTCAGCTTGGCGATGGTGTCTTTTGCCCACTTCGAGGTGATCTCGGTCGACTTTTCAGCAGCTTCCAAAGCCACTTTCGAGAACTTCTCGGTGATCGCGGCTTGGGTTTTGAAGGCGTTCTGGAACGCCGAAGCGTCAACCGGGAACGAGGCCATCATGTCTTGCATAACTTTGGTGAAATCGGTGGTTTTGGTCATTTGCTTCTAGCTCCATGTGCCGGGTCAGTGCCCGTTTCCTGATGAATGGAACATAGATGCTGCAGTGCAGAAATGCAAGTCTTTTTCTGCGGTGCAGCATTATCCTGGGTTGAATACACCGCACCGCAGAAAGTTCAAATCAGATCAGGTACTTGGCACTGCGCTGACATAGGTGCCGGGGGCCGGGGCCAGTACCGGGTTGGTCGAATCACCCGGAACGCGGGCGGGAATCTTTGACCCAGAATGCGCAGCCAACCACGCGCCCCACCGCGGCCACCACGACCCTTGGGTATAAGTTGCCCCTGCTCGAAACTCATCGGGCGTCGTCATCGGCGCATCCAATGTATAGTGGCCGTATTTGCCCTTTGACGGCGGATTGATGATCCCGGCGATGTGGCCGGATTCCGAAAGGATGAAAGTCTTGTCTTTGGACCCGAACTGTTTGATGCCGTTATAGCTGCCACGCCACGCCGCGATATGATCGGTTTCGCAGGCAATCGCACAGATCGGCAATGTGATATTCCCAAGACTGACCGGTTCGCCGAACACCGGGAACCCGCCATGCGCCAGCTTGTCGCCCTGACACAGGCCGCGCAGGTATTCGACGGCCATTTTGGCGGGCAGATTGGTGCCATCCCCATTCCAGTACAGCAAATCGAACGCCGGCGGCGCCTCGCCCATCATGTAGCTTTTGATCGCGGGCTGATAGATCAGGTCGTTCGATCGCAGATAGCTGAAGGTCCGCGACATAAAGGATTTATCCAATATGCCATCCACCGCCACCTGACGTTCGATTCCATCAACGAAATCGTCGTTCAGGAACACGCCAACTTCGCCCTGATCCGAGAAATCGGTGAGGGTGGTAAAGAAGGTCGCGGACTTGACGGTTTTATCGCCAGACTTTTCAAGATGCGCCAACGTCAGCGACAGCGTGGTGCCAGCGATGCAATAGCCAACGGCGTTTATCTGTTTCTCGCCGGTGATGCGGCGCACCTCGGCCATGGCGCGCAGGTAGCCGTCGCGAATGTAGTCGTCCATGCCAACGTCGGCGTAGGACGCATCGGGGTTGACCCAAGACACCACAAACAACGTAAAACCCTGGTCGACAATCCATTTGATCAAGCTGTTTTGCGGCTTGAGATCCAGAATGTAGAACTTGTTGATCCATGGTGGGAAAATCAGCAGAGGCGTTTCATGCACCGTCGGCGTGGAAGGTGTGTATTGGATCAGCTCCAGCATCTTGTTGCGAAACACGACCGCCCCCGGTGTGGTGGCGATATTTTCACCAACCTTAAAGGCCTGTTTGTCGGCCAAGGTTACCACCAACTCGCCGTTGTTGGTCTCAACATCGCGCACCAGATTTTCCAACCCCTGCACAAGGCTTTCGCCATCGGTGGCAATGGCGCGCTCTAAAGCATCAGGGTTGGTACCTAGAAAATTGGTCGGCGCCAACATGTCGACAATTTGACGCGAAAAATATTCGACGCGCTTTTTGTCGGCTGGATCGAGGTTTTCGATATCTGCGACGGCAGTCGAGATGGCCTCAGAGTTCAGGAGGTATTGCTGCTTGAGATAGTTGAAGAAGGGATGGGTTTCCCACAACGGGTTTGCGAATCGCTTGTCTTTGGGTGTTGGGTCCGGCGGGGCCTTCAGCTCGCCCTTGGACAAGGCCTGTTGGGCGTCAACATAGTGTTTCAGGCTTTTGCCCCAGTAGCTGATCTGGTGTTCCAGAATTTTCGAAGGGTTCTGCATCATTTCGGCCACATAGGCCGCAGCAGCCTTTAGATAGACGTCCTGAGAGGGCCCTTTTAGTGCTGGATCGGCGTTTTTCTTGTGTGTTAGCGCTGCCGTCAATCGCTTGGAAAGTGTATCCACCTTGGCAAGATTTGCATTCAGCCGGTCAAGACGGGCCTCTGCGTCACTGTCTTCGGTTGTCATGTTAAGCTTTCCCCCCTATCGTCGCCGCTGTGCAGCATAACGTCGCCTTACTGGGGAGGAAAGCGACGATTAGCAAAGGCCCACCCGGGCAAGGAGACGTGATGAAGTATATGGCGACTTACGACCTTATGGAAACCGTCCGCAACACGAATGAGTGGATGGGTGCTACCGCCCGCGCCATGGCATCTTACCCGGTTTTTGCCCTGTCGATGAACCCAATGCTGCAATTGACCGCCGCTTGGGGCGAAGTGACCGAACGCAGCTTTGGCCGCATGGTGACAAAACCTGATTGGGGCATCCGTTCCATCGTTGGCCCTGATGGGCAAGACCATCTTGTCGATATCACCCCGGTGGTGAAAAAACCGTTCGGTGATCTGGTTCAATTCCACGTCCGCCGCAGGGAACCGTTGGCACGCAAAGTGCTGCTGATCGCCCCGATGTCGGGCCACTATGCCACTTTGCTGCGGTCCACTGTTGCAAGCCTAATGCCCGATTGTGACGTCTACATTACCGATTGGCACAATGCGCGCGATATTCCGGTATCAGCGGGGAAATTCGATGTTGAAGATTACACGCTGTATCTGGCCGAATTCATGCGTTTCCTGGGGCCTGACACCCATGTGATCGCCATTTGCCAACCAGTGCCGCTGACGCTTGCCGCGACGGCCTATCTGGCTGCCGAAGATCCGAGTGCGCAGCCGCGCACCCTGACCTTGATCGGCGGCCCGGTTGATCCGGATGCCGCCGCTACAGATGTGACTGATTTTGGCCGTCGGGTGACCATGGGCCAATTGGAACAAGTTGCCATTCAGCGTGTCGGCTTCAAACACAAAGGCGCGGGTCGGTTGGTCTATCCGGGCCTGCTGCAATTGCGAAGCTTCATGTCGATGAACTCGGAACGCCATGCCAAGGCATTTTCGGAACAGGTCATGCGCGTGGCACGCGGTGAGGCGTCGGATCACGATGCGCATAACCGCTTTTACGATGAATACCTGGCGGTGATGGATATGACCGCCGAATTCTATCTTTCCACCGTTGAACGGATCTTCAAGAATCGCGAAATCGCGCGCAATGATTTTGTGGTGAATGGCAAGAAGGTCGATATCGGTGCCATTACGCAAGTGGCAGTGAAGATCGTCGAAGGTGCCGAAGATGACATCTCTGCCCCCGGTCAGTGCCTGGCAGCCCTTAATCTGCTAACGGGCCTGCCAGAGTCGAAGAAATACAGTCACCTTGAGCCGGGCGCAGGCCATTACGGCATCTTTGCCGGGAAAAGCTGGCGTCTGAACATCCGCCCACTGGTGTTGAACTTTATCGACGCAAATTCCGGGGCACCAAAGAGCGCAAAGATCAAACTGGCCTCAGCGAAGTAACAGCGGCCCGTTCAAGAATGCTTCCAACGCCTCTGTGACAGCCTCTGGCTGCTCCAGAGGCGGAAGATGACCTGCGTTTTCTATCACATGCAACTTGGCGAAGGGCATCAGGCCCGCGACAAACTCTTGTCGGCGCATCGGCACCACGGTGTCATAGGCCCCCGCAATGATAAGCGCCGGTATCATGGCGCGACGCATGGTTTTTTGCTGATCCGGTCGGCGTTGCAGCGCGCGCGATTGAGCGAAAAACACGCCTTCGCCCAAGTTTATCGCCATTTCTGTAATCAGCTTCTGAACTGCGGCCCGGCGCGGCGTGTCTGCCAAGGCGGATGCGGGAATTTCCTCGGCCATCGCATGGACCAAGCGACCCGAGCGCGCCGCCACCATGCGGGCCTCGCGCGCAGCCGCCGATTGTGGGGTTTCTGCCAAGGGATCGGTAGACATCAGCGCGATACGCGTCACCCGGTCCATTCCACGGCGCACCACATCCAGCGCCACATCGCCCCCTAGCCCAAGGCCCACAAGCGCAAATTTCGCAGGTGCTGCATTCAGTACGGCTTGCGACATTTCTTCGACCGTCGTGCCAGGCATGGGCAGTGCCACCATGACTGGACGGCCAAGCGACAAATGGGTGATCTGGTGCATGAACAGGCGTGCATCGCTCATCAGGCCGGGGATCAGGATGACCGGTTCATTCATTCAACAAAGCCCCTTGGCATGCGTGCGCTGATGCGACAGCCAGACTTTCTTGCAGGACCGCGATGATCAGAGCAAGGCATTCCTCACTGGAAAAGCGGTGATCCGCGCCCTTGACCAAGGTCAGCCGAATGTCCGGCCCGGTGGCGTGATCCAGCAGCCGAAACGCCACGTCAACGGAAACGTCAGGGTCGGCCGTGCCCTGCAACAACCGCACCGGAAACGGCAGTGGCAAAGGGGTGCGCAGGACAAGCCGATTGCGGCCTTCATCAATCAGGCGGCGCGTGATGATATAGGGCTGGTCCGCGTAATCAGACGGCAGGGTAATCTGGCCATCGTTCAGCAAACGGGTGCGTTGGGCATCCGAAAAGCCCAACCACATGCTATCTTCGGTAAAGTCGGGGGCGGCGGCAATGCCAACCAACCCGGCGACGCGGTCGGGCATCGCACGCGCCAACAGCAGCGCAAGCCAACCGCCCATCGACGATCCGACCAACACCTGTGGACCCTGCGTCAGTGCAGTTATTACCGACGCCGCATCCTCAAACCAATCGCCAATCGCCCCATCCAGAAAGTTGCCGTCTGAACTGCCATGCCCTGAATAGTCGAACCGCAAGAAAGCCTGCCCAGAAGCCATGGCCCAAGCCTGCAGATGCAACGCTTTTGTGCCCTCCATATCCGATTTGAACCCACCCAAAAACACCACCCCCGGCTGCAGACCCGGCGTTTGGTGATAGGCGATCCGTCGGCCTTGTGCTGTGACAAGAAAGCTTGGGTTTGTCATCGATGGCTCCTGCTTTGGCCAAGCTATAAACGAGGCGGATGCGCAGGGCTACCCGATTGACTTTCCGCCACGCCGCGCGCAAAAGGTCGGCGACATAACCCGCAACCGGGCGTTTCGTAGACGCCAAACCGACGAGGATCGCCTGCTATGGCCCAGATTTCCCTCACATTCCCCGATGGTAACCGCCGCGAATTTGCAGCCGGGGTAACCCCTGCCGAAGTGGCTGCATCCATTTCGACCAGCCTAGCCAAGAAGGCGATTTCAGCCACGGTGGATGGCGCGCATTACGATCTGCAATGGCCGATTAATGCCGACGCCATCATTGGCATCAACACCATGCAAGATGATGCGCAGGCACTTGAACTGATCCGGCATGACCTTGCCCATATCATGGCCCGAGCGGTGCAAGAAATTTGGCCCGATGTCAAAGTCACCATCGGACCGGTGCGTGA
>JBAVTI010000543.1:0-7516 GCA_049696055.1 Paracoccaceae bacterium
ATCTCGGACGGTGTCAGCCGAATACCCTCGTAGTGAATATCCATTCCGCAATCCCGCGCCCGCGCCGCAATCTGCTCGGCCCCATTCGAATGTCCGTCAAGCCCCGGTTTTCCCACAAGAAATTTTAACTGCCGCCCCAGTTTGGTTGATACCGCCTGCACGGCTTCACGGATGGTCTCCAGCCCTTCGGTGCGGTTAGATGGGCTGCGCGAAACCCCTGTCGGCGCGCGATACTCGCCAAACGCGGCGCGCACCATCGCCCCCCATTCGCCCGTCGTCGCCCCAGCCTTCGCTGCCGCAATTGACGCAGGCATGATGTTCACGCCCGATGCCGCAGCATCGCGCAGGTTGGTCAGGGCGGCCTTCACCGCTGCCGCATCGCGCCCTGTGCGCCACACCTGCAACCGTTCAATCTGATCACGCTCTGCATCCGCATCGGCCACCATGATCGACCCGTCACCGGCGGTCAAAGGTGACGGCGCGGCTTCGGTCCAACGATTCACCCCAACCACAACCGTTTGACCTGTCTCGATTTTTCCGATCCGTTCGGCATTTGCCTCGACCAGCCGACCTTTCATGTATTCGATCGCTGCAACCGCTCCGCCCATTGCATCAATCTGCGCCAGCTCTGCCCGTGCGCCCTCCTTTAGAGCGGTCACTTTGCGATCCACAGCCGGATTGCCGTCGAACAAATCTTCGTATTCCAGAAGGTCAGATTCGTAGGCCAGAATCTGCTGCATCCGCAGCGACCATTGCTGATCCCATGGGCGCGGCAGGCCCAAAGCCTCGTTCCAAGCGGGCAGTTGCACCGCGCGCGCACGGGCATTTTTGGAGAGCGTCACGGCCAGCATTTCGATTAAAATGCGATACACATTGTTCTCGGGCTGTTGTTCGGTAAGCCCAAGCGAATTGACCTGCACGCCATAGCGGAACCGTCGATATTTGGCGTCGGTAACCCCATAGCGGGTAAGACAAATTTCATCCCAAAGGTCAACGAAGGCGCGCATTTTGCACATCTCGGTCACAAAGCGGATGCCCGCGTTCACAAAGAATGAAATCCGCCCCACCATGTTGGGAAAATCGGCCGCAGAAACCTTCGCACGCAGATCATCCAACACGGCGCAAGCAGTAGCCAAAGCAAAGGCAAGCTCCTGTTCCGGCGTGGCCCCGGCCTCTTGCAAATGATAGGAACAGACGTTCATCGGGTTCCATTTTGGCAAGTGTTTCTGCGTATAGGCAGCCACGTCGGTGATCATCCGCAGGCTGGGTGCTGGCGGCGCAATATACGTGCCGCGGCTTAGGTATTCTTTGATGATGTCATTCTGCACAGTGCCATTTAAGGCTGCAATATCAGCCCCTTGCTCTTCGGCGACGGCGATGTACAACGCAAGCAACCAAGGTGCCGTTGCGTTGATCGTCATTGACGTATTCATCTGATCAAGTGGAATGTTGGCAAAAAGCGTGCGCATATCGCCCAAATGTGCGACCGGCACACCAACCTTGCCAACCTCGCCGCGGGCGAGTTCGTGGTCAGAATCGTAGCCGGTCTGGGTTGGCAAATCGAAGGCTACAGAAAGCCCGGTTTGGCCTTTTGCCAGGTTGTTGCGGTAGAGCGCGTTAGAGGCCGCGGCCGTCGAATGCCCGGCATAGGTGCGAAACAACCATGGGGCTTCTTTTTTCGGTTCGGTCATCGCGGCCTCCAGACATGGCAGGGTAATTTTCTTACGGTATCGGGTTGATACGGGAAATTTTGTATCAATGTCAATTCGCCGCATTGCGGCATTTTGATGGGTACCTGGAAGATTTGTTGTTTTTTTCCATACGAAGGGAAACAGTTTGATCAGATTCGCAGGATGCGAATCATATTTCAAAGAGAGGATATAATCGTGTTCCAGTTTAGAAAGACCGCGTTGGCGCTTTTGCTTGGTGCAACCCTTGCAAGCCCGGCGCTGGCGCTGGATCGCCGCGTCACCATCGTGAACAACACAGGCTTCACAATGGTGAAATTCTACGGCTCAAACACCGGGTCGAAGTCGTGGCAGGAAGACATTTTGGGCAATGACGTGCTGCCCTCCGGGTCGCAGGTCACTGTAAATTTCAATGACGATTCAGGGTATTGCAAGTTCGATTTCAAGGCGGTCTTCGATGACGGTGATGAGTTGGTGCGCGAAGACGTCAACATCTGCGAGATTGCCACATTTACCTATAATTGACCCGATGAAGCAGAAGGGGTTTACAGAAACGTAAATCCCTTCCAGCGTCTGCCAATGGGAACTTTGGTTGCGTTACCCCTTTGGCTGGTGATTTTGGCCCTGTTTTTGGCGGCGATTGCGGCGCTTGAACGGGTTTTGATGCCCTCGGCGCGTTGGTTCTTGCGGCGGCGCATGGAACGGCTGGTGGCGCAGGTTAATACGCGGCTTGATCGGCCAATCGAGCCATTTAAGCTTATGCAGCGCAAAGACATGATCGTGCGCCTGTCCTATGATCCCAAAGTGATGGAGGCCGTGGTTGATCATGCGCGCGAAACCGGGGTGCCGGGCAGCGTGGCTTTTCAAGAGGCACAAACCTATGCGCGTGAGATCGTGCCTGGGTTTTCCGCGCTGGTCTATTTCGGCTTTGCCACTCGGGCGGCGCGATGGCTTAGCCGGGCACTCTATCGGGTGCGGATTGGCAAAGTTGACGCGGCTCTGGCAAGCATAGACCGTCAGGCGACGGTGATTTTCGTCATGAACCACCGATCCAACATGGATTACGTGCTGGTGACGTGGCTGGTGGCGAACCGATCGGCACTTTCCTATGCGGTGGGGGAATGGGCACGGATTTGGCCGCTTAGCCGGCTTATCCGGGCGATGGGTGCGTATTTCATTCGGCGGGGGTCTCGAAATACCCTCTATCGTCGGGTGTTGGCGCGCTATGTTCAGATGGCGACGGACGATGGCACGACGCAGGCGGTGTTTCCCGAAGGCGGGCTTTCGTTGACCGGGCGGGTGGGCGACGCGAAGATGGGGCTGCTAAGCTATATCGTTGCCGGGTTTGAACCGACGGGGCGGGACGTGGTGTTTGTGCCGACCGCGATAGCCTATGACCGGGTGTTGGAGGACCGGGTTTTGGTGGACGCCGGCGTGACGGGCGAGCGAAAGTTTCGCGCGTCGCCGTTGGCGATTGTCGGGTTTATCGGGCGGATGGTTTGGTTGAAGCTGCGGGGGCGGTTTACCGGGTTTGGGACGGCGGCGGTGGCGTTCGGGGCGCCGATATCCTTGCGGGAATATCTGTCGCGAGAGGGGGCCTCGACGGAAGGTCTGGGCGCTACTTTGATGGCCGAGGTGGCGCAGTCGGTGCCGATCTTGTCGGTTCCTTTGGTCGCGGCCGCTTTGGCGGAAGGGGCGGTTTTGCGGACCGATCTGGCGGGGCGGGTCGATCGGTTGATCGCGCGGCTGACCGGGCTGGGCGCGGTTTTAAAGCTGCCGCCGGCCGGGGCAGGGGCGGCCCTGGACGAGGGATTGCGCGGGCTGATGGTACGGGGAATCGTGATCGACGGGCCGGATGGGCTGATGCCGGGTTTGGGAAAAGAACGGATGCTGGCTTTCTATGCGGCCCCGGTTTTGCAGCGGCTTGAAATCGGGGTGGAAACGGAACCGATGGTGATTCCAGAGATTGCTGGCCAAGCATAACACGCGTGTTATGACGGGTAACATTATGATATATATATGAATTCCACTTTTTGTTAAGGATTTTTTAAGACCTTAACACGGATTTGAAAATCATTACATTCAATAACTTGAATTTATTGGATCGACATGTTACGTTGATCAAGACGCGGGCACAAAGCGTGCCTGCCCCTCGAAAGGATTGAAAATATGACCTTGGATCGCTCTGTGATGATGTTTGCTGGCGTGATGGTGCTGTTGTCCGTGGCGCTGACGGTTTGGGTGTCGCCACTGTTCATGTGGTTCACCGTGTTCATCGGGGTGAACCAGATTCAAGCCTCGTTCACCGGATGGTGCCCTGCCGCGACCATCTTCAAAAAGTTTGGCGTCAAGGGCGGTTGCGCGTTTGAATAAGGCGTGCGGCCCGCACTAAACGCGGGCCACCGCTTTTCCGCTTAGAACACGTCGGCGAAATACAAAATGATGATGATCGGGATCGGAATGCCGATCGCCCAAGCCAGAATCCCCTTCATGAAGACCTTCCTTTCTTGTGGTTGTCTTACGGGCACAACGCAGGTGCGGCGGTTTTGTTCCGGAAAGCCGCGTCGCTTTTCTTGACGCAGGTCAAGGCGCGCAGGCCCACTTTGTGGTGAAAAAAGTTGCATGGAATGATAATGCGACAACCTCGAAGGAGCCTGCGATGACCCGGAAAATCCTTTGCCCCACCGATGGCACCGACCATTCGACCCAAGCGGTGACCCAAGCCGCCGAGATGGCCGTGAAATACGGCGCGGCGCTAACGCTTTGTGTGGTGAATGTAGCGCACGGTGGTGCGCGCGGCCCAACCATCAACCATTGGACCGACGCCGAAGTCGAAAAAATCCTTGATGAGGCCGAGGCGCTGGCAACCAAACATGGCGCTAAAGATATCCACCGTGTCGATATCATCAGCCGCGAGGCCGCGGCGGGCATCGTCAGTTATGCCGAAGAAAACGCCTATGATCATATCGTGATGGGCACCGGCGACAAACGCGGCATCTCGCGTCTGGTGCTGGGGTCGGTTGCGGCAGATGTGTCTGGCCGGGCGCATTGCACGGTGACTGTGGCGCGCTAGAGCGTGTTGCGCTTTATCGGGTTCTTCCGATAAAGCGCAACACGCAACATTCTTAGCCTGCTCTGGTCTTGGATTACTTTCAATCTGAGTCAGATTGAAAGAAATCCGCTCTAAGTTCTTGGTTTTACCGCTACATGGCGCGGTCGGCCTGTCCCCGCCGCGCCCCCGTTCTTGCATCCGGATTTACCGCGCTTGGCGTTTCATCTGATCTGGGTGCGGATCAGATTTCGTCCGATTTTGGGGTGATGCGTGAAGCCTGAAAACGCACAGCCTTTTGGGTATCCGCGCAAGGGCTTTTTGTCCTGCTGAGGCTGGGTTTGGGCGTATCCTTTGAGGCGATTTTTCACGGGCCACGGGCATTGCGCTGACGAAAATCGGCCCTTATAACACCGCCAGATGAGTTAATCGCTGCACGTTGGTGGAGCAAAAGGAGTTTGGGATGACGAATAACGCTGGCCACGGGCTGTTTGAAAAATTCAAGAATGCGTCGATTGATCAATGGCACCAAGCCTTGCTGAAAGCTGCGGCAAGCAAGGATCCGTCGTTCCCCAAGTTTTCGCATGTTGCCATTCTGGGAAGTGCGGACGTGAAGTCGGGGATCGACGAGGCGATGAACCTTTACCGGATCGCGCGCCCGCACCTTGACGACTGCGTTGGTGCCAATAAGACCTACCTTGATTTCGGCTGTGGTGTTGGCCGGATCATGAAAACCTACATGCGCGATTTTCCTGCCGAAAATATGATCGGCATTGATCCGATGGAAGATTTTATCGGCACCTGCAAAGCCGACTTTGGCGACAAGTTCCGCTTTAACCATATCGGTTTCCGCCCGCCGACCAATATTCCCGACAATAGCGTTGACGTGATTACCGCCTATTCGGTGTTTTCGCATTTCAGCGCCATTCAGGCGACACGTTGGTTGAATGAATTCAACCGGATTGCCCGCCCCGGTGCGACAATCATTCTGACGACCTATGGCCGTGGCCACATCAACTATCTGTGCGACACGCCTTACGAGAATTTGCTGAAAGCCAAGCAGCATCAGGCCGATTTCGTGAACGAAAATGGCGGCAAGTCGGAAATTTTCCGGATGTTTGAATTGGGCGAGATGATCTATTCGATCCAAGGCAACATCTTTGGTCGCTATGACTATGGCCACGCCTATGTTGGTGAAGAATTCGCGCGCCGGGTTTGGGGCAAGAATTTCGAGGTTCTGGAAGTGGTTGATGATTTCAAGAAGCTTGAACAGATGGCCGTTGTTCTGCGCAAGCGTAAGTAATAATTGCCTTTTTCCGGGGTGCCCAGCGGTATCCCGGCAAGGTGTTCTTGAAAGGCGGGCCCAGGCTCGCCTTTTTGGTTTTGGTGGCATGGCGGACGGCACTATTGCGCCAGGCTGTTATGCCAAGCTATACCATAGCGAGATATGAAGAGTGGCCCTTTGCGGCGTGAAACGGAGACAAGTATGACCAATACCGCGGGCCATGGGCTGCATGAGAAATACAAGAATTCATCAATAGATCAATGGCATAACGCCATGCTTGATGCGGCGGCGAACAAGGATCCTGCGTTTCCAAAATTCACCCATATTCCGCGTCTTGGCAGTGCGGATCTAAAATCGGGTATTGATGAAGCGTTCAAGCTTTATCGGATTGCCCGCCCGCATATCGAAGCCTGCCTTGGGGCAGACAAGACCTATCTTGATTTCGGCTGCGGCGTGGGGCGGATTTTGAAGACCTTCATGCGTGATTTCGCACCGGAAAACATGATCGGTCTGGATGTAACTGCCGAATTCATCGATATGCTGAAAGTCGATTTTGGCAGCAAGTTCACCTTCCACCATATTCAGACGCGGCCGCCGTGCATGATCCCCGACAACAGCGTTGATGTGATCACCGCCTATTCGGTATTTTCGCATTTCAGCGGCATTCAGGCGACACGGTGGTTGGACGAATTCCATCGGATTACCCGCCCCGGTGCGACGTTGATTTTGACAACTTATGGTCGCGGGCATGTGAAATATGTGTGTGATACGCCGCTGGAGCAGGTTCCGCCGAACCATGTTTTGCAGCGCAATGACATCATGGACGCCGGTGGCAAGGACGAGTTCTTTCGCATGTTTGCGATGGGCGAGATGCTATATTATGTGCGTCACGCGGTGTTTGGCGCCTATGACTATGGGCAGGCCTATGTGGGCGAAGAATTTGCGCGCCGGGTTTGGGGGCGGAATTTTGAAGTCGTTGAAGTAATTGACGATTATCAGCGGCTGGAACAGATGGCTGTGGTGTTGCGCAAGCGTAAGTAGGCTTGGCGGGATGCAAGGAAAAGCGGGCCAATGGCCCGCTTTTTGGTTTGTAACACGCGGCTTTAGCGCGAGAACTTTTTGTATTTGACCCGCGTCGGGTTGATGCTGTCTGGCCCCAGACAGCGCACCTTGTCTTCTTCATAGGCCTCGAAGTTGCCCTCGAACCATTCGACATGGGGGTCGCCCTCGAAGGCGAGGATATGGGTGTATAGCCGGTCAAGGAAGAAACGGTCTTGCCGGGATCAAGCGCATCGCGCGACTGATCGACGTGCAGTTCATACCGAGACAGTGGAGCTGGGGCTGTCGGTCCTTCATTTTGGTACGCAAGGCTGCCATGCAAGCATTGGTTGTCTTCCTGCAACCATAGGTTGTCTCAATATTACCTTGGTAATGCCTCTATTTGCGCTGTTTTTCGCCCAGTTTGTGCCATGAACCCAGAACAATGTTAATAAC
>JBAVTI010000544.1:0-5121 GCA_049696055.1 Paracoccaceae bacterium
CCCTCGCGCTGCCCCTCCGGGTCCACCAGCCGCACCTTGGCCCCGGCCCCGACCAACGCCGGAACAATCGTCAGCGACGGCGCATCGCGCATGTCGTCGGTGTTGGGCTTGAACGTCACCCCCAGCACGGCAATCACCTTGTCGCGCAACACCCCGCCACACAGGTCCTCGATCTTGTCGATCATCCGGCGCTTGATCTCATCGTTGACCTTGATCACCGTCTCGACAATCTGCATCGGCACGGCATTGTCTTGCCCGATCCGCGCCAAAGCCCGCGTGTCTTTGGGGAAACAAGAGCCCCCATAGCCCGGCCCGGCATGCAGGAACTTGTTGCCAATGCGGCCATCCATGCCAATGCCCTTGCTTACCGCCTTGATATCCGCCCCCACCCGTTCGCACAGCGTGGCGATCTCGTTGATGAAGGTGATCTTGGTCGCCAGAAACGCGTTTGCTGCGTATTTGATCATCTCGGCAGACTCGAGGTTGGTATAAACCACTGGAAACTCGCGCAGGCTTAGCGGCCGATAGACATCCGCCATCACCTTGCGGGCGCGCTCGGACTCGACCCCCACCACCACCCGGTCAGGCCGCATGAAATCGTCGATCGCCGCCCCTTCGCGCAGGAATTCCGGGTTCGAGGCCACGTCAAACTGCCGCCCGCCCGCCGTCCCCGCCACGGCTTCGGCCACCTTGCGGTTGGTGCCCACCGGCACGGTGGATTTGGTCACGATCACCGCATAGCCCGTCAGCGCCGCGCCAATTTCCGCCGCCGCCGCCATCACATAGGTAAGATCGGCATGGCCATCACCGCGCCGCGTCGGGGTGCCCACGGCAATGAACACCGCATCCGCGTCCTCCACCGCCTCGGCCAGATCAAGCGTGAACGACAGCCGCCCCGCGGCCACGTTCTTGGCCATCAGATCTTGCAACCCCGGCTCAAAGATTGGTACTTCCCCCGCCCGCAGACGGTCAATCTTGCCGGGGTCTTTATCGACGCAGATCACATCGTGGCCGAAATCCGAAAAGCACACGCCTGACACCAGCCCGACGTAACCCGTTCCAATCATCGCAATTTTCATGTCGTCCGCCCACACTACCCGCTCTGTCGCTGTCTATGCCGCGCCCCCCACCCTGTCAAACAATGCCCTTGCCCCCCGCAGCAATAGCAAAGGCCGCATCGGTCTTTCCGATGCGGCCCGCCTTCATATCCGGCCCCTGCTTGGTTCAGACGACCCGCAACCACACCGCCGTGCCGGAAATCGCCGTGATCTCACTCGACACAAAGCCCCAGGTGATCGGGGCCGCGTTGGCATAGGTCACCAACCTGCGCAGCACCTTGCGCGCTGTTGTCACCGCGGCACCGCCATTGATATCGGGCGTCGCCGTCAACGCCCAAGCCGAAAGCGTGGCGGTCGAGTTATGACGGATACCCACCCAATAGGTCTGCCCTTGACGCAGATCGATGGCCACCGTCGCCAATTTCAACCCCACTGTCGAGAAATCCAGGTCCGCCGTCTCAATCAGCAAAACCGAAGGCCTGCCATTGGCATCCGAGGCATAGATCACCACTTTTCCCAGCGCCGCCGCCACCAAAGTAGTCACATTCACCGTCAGGCGATCCACCGAAATATCGGCACGCGGGGTAAACGGGTAAATATCCAACCGGTTCGCCGCTCCGGCCAAAGTGGTGGCCGCCGCCCCCCCCGCGCCGGTGGTCGTCATTACATAGTCACCCGCAATTGGCCGCAGAAACGGCACGTTCATCGGGCTGTCGATCACCCGCGACATGCCGTCCACCCGCGCCCGCAATTGGCCGGTCGTGGTGTTGTGCCAGATCATGCCGTTCACCAATCCAGCCGGATCAGCGGTCAGCGGTACCAGCGCCAGTTGCTTGACGTCCAACTCGGCCTCGGTCATCGCCACACTCGTCACCGCAGCACCAAAGGTAACCGTCGGCGCATTGATCACCACCGATCCACCCGCACCCGCGACATCCGACCCGATGTTCACCACGGTTGTCGATCCCGACACCCCGCCTGTGCCAAGGTTCACCGTCTTTGTCGCCCCGCTCAGCGTTGCCCCCGCGCCCATGCCATAGGTCGCAGCCCCGGTCGCGGTGCCAAAGGTCGCCGTCGCCGCCGACGCGGTAAAGCTGCCCGAAACCGTCATGCCCCCCGAAAAGGTCTTGTTGCCAGAAAAGGTTTGCGTCCCCGACAGCAGCGCCACTACGCCCGACATATTGGGCAAGGTGTAGGTTTGCGTCACCCCGGTGCCGATGGCACTGGGGTCAAACTTCGCCACCTTGGTCGGGTCGGTGGCATCCAGCAGCGAAAAACCATCGCTCGCCACGCCTTGGGGCATCGACACCACACCCGAGGTCTGATCAATCGCAATCCCGGTGTTGAAGGCGCTGCCATTCGGGCTGACCTTGATCGAGAAATCATTGTTCCCCGCCAAGCCCATCTCCGCCCGGCCCGAAAACCCTGATTGGAACAACAGGCTCGCGGTGTCGCCCGCCACCGCCTTGTTGACCTTGACCTGATGCCCGGCGCCTTCGTGGGTGAACAAGGTAGCGGGCGACGATACCGCAAGCCGGTTGGTCGTATCCGCCGTGGTATTCACGCCCAACAACAGCGGTGCCAGCGGCCCCGACGACGGTGCCGCCCAATCGAGGCCGTCAAACACCACCGTGACGCTTTCCGCCAATACATGCGCGCGCCATCCCGGAAGCGGTGTAGTGAACTCCCAGCCCTCGGGGCCAAAGATCGCCACATCGCCCTCGCGCCCGGCCCAAAGCCCGGTTGCCACCGCCGCCACGATATGGCGATCCCCGATTGCGGGCAGCGCTGGCGGTGTCGACACCGTGCGGTTCAATACCGCCAATTGCACCGCCACATCCAAAATGCGCAGCGCCTCATTATGCGTCACATGTTTTTGCGCCTGTGCAGGCAAAATCAGCGGCAGCGACAGAATCGTCGAAACATCGGGCATGCAAACCTCCGGGGAACGTCATTGCCCCAAAAGCTAGTCAAACCACCTTCACACTGCGTAACCAATGCGACCGCCGCCCCGCCCGATCACGCAACACTAGCCCTTGGTTTCCGCCTCCGCCGGCGTCACCAGCCGCCGTTTCACCATTGCCTCGCGCCAGGTGATATAGCTGATCGCGCCAATGATCACCGCGCCACCGATCAACACATAAGCATCCACCGCCTCGCCAAACACCAACCGCCCAAGCAGCGTCGCCCAGACCAGCTGTAAAAACGTCACCGGTTGGGTCACCGCCAAAGGCGCTACCGCAAACGCCCGCGTCATGCAGTAATGCCCGCTGGTCGCAAACGCCGCCACCAGTGCCAACCACACCAATTGCTCGGCCGTCACCGGCACCCAAACCCAGATCGCAAACGGCAACAACCCGATGGTCACAAAGATCGACATCATCGCCACCACCGTTCCCGCCGTCTCGGTCAGGCTTAGCCGCTTGGCAAACAGATACGATCCCGCAAAGAAAAACGACGCCGCAATCTGTGCAAAATGCCCGTCCGTCACCTCGCGCACCCCCGGCCGCAGCACGATCAGCGCCCCGACAATCGCCACCAGAATCGCCATGATCCGCCGAACCGCCAACACCTCGCCAAAGAACACCACCGCCCCCAGCGTCACCAAAACCGGGTTCAGATAGCCAATCGCCGTCACCTCGGCCACCGGTATCCGCGCCATCGCATAGAACCAACACACCACCGCCGCCGTATGCACAGCGCCACGCCAGCCAAACAACCACAGCTGCCCGGGTGCAAACCCCGCCCGCAACATCGGCAGCATCGTCGGCAGCAAAAACACCACGCCAAAACCAAACCGGATAAACGCCGACTGCGCCGCTGGCAGATCCGTTCCCAAATACCGCACGATCCCGGTCACGCCGACAAAGCTAAGCCCCGAGGCGAGCATCCACAAAACGCCCTGCAAAGGCCGCCCCAGATCACCCACAATTTTCGCTGAAACCGTCATGCGCAATCCAGACCAAATCCCCTGAGGATTAACAAGCCCCCGATCACCTGCCTTCAAGGCTTTCTTTCTGGTCCAAATATCCCCGGGGGGGCGCCATTGCCTTCAATGGCGTTGGGGGGGCAGGCAGCCCCCCCGCTTCAGCTCCAGATCAGGCCCGCCGCAATGGCCCACATCGTGCAGCCCACCACCACCTCCAACACCACCCAGGCCTGCGGCTTTGCAAATACCGGCCCCAGCAACCGCGCGCCAAACCCCAGGGCGGCAAAGAAACTGAACGACCCCATCGCCGCCGCCACCCCAAACACCCAAGCATAGGGCGCATATTGCGCCGAGATCGACCCCAGCAACACCACGGTATCCAGATACACATGCGGATTGGCCCAGGTCAGCACCAGACAGGTCGCAATCACCCGGCCCAGCGGCACCGCCTCGGCACTTGCCGCAATCAGCGCCTCGCCTCCCCGCCACGCCGCTCGAAACCGCAACCCACCATAAATCACCAAAAACCCAACCCCGCCCCACAGCATCGCCTGCCCCAGCCACGGCACCGCCCCCGACACCACGCCAAACCCCGCCACCCCGGCGGTAATCAGCACCGCATCCGAGGCCGCACAAACCAACACCACCGCCAGCACATGCTCGCGCCGAATGCCCTGCCGCAGCACAAACGCGTTCTGCGCCCCGATCGCCGCGATCAGACTGATCGCCACCAAATACCCCGAAATCGCCGCTTCAATCATGCGCTCAGCCCCCGCAACACCGCCATCGCCTCATCGCGCCGGTTCCATTGAACCAGAAAATGATCGTGAAAATACCCCGCCACCACATTGGCGCTGATCCCGGCTTGGGTCAGCGCCACCGCCACCGCCGCCGTCAACCCCCCCGCCGCCAGATCAGAATGCACCGCCATACTGATCCGCGCCCACCCCGGCACATGGTCAATCCCGCAAGCCGTAAGTTCCGCCACGGTGCCGATTACCGTGCGACCCTCGTCTTCCTCGATCACCGCAAACCAGCGCACCGCGCCTGGCACCTCTTGCCCCGACCCGATCAAGCCGTAACCAAACTCTGCTGCATCCAGCGCAGGCGTCATCCCCTGCAACAGCGCTGCCA
>JBAVTI010000545.1:0-3182 GCA_049696055.1 Paracoccaceae bacterium
GAGATATCCGCCCCACCCGATCTTGCGCGTAAACTAAGCGGCAATCCCAACACTTAGCCGGATCGAGGCCGCCGTCAGCCCCGCACCGCCATTCACCACTGCCAGCGGCATGCCGTCCAGCAGCACGGTCACATCATCCGTCGCATCCACGGGTTCCAACGTGATCTGCGGATCAGGATGCGCCACCGCGTCATAAACCACCACAATCTGGTCCTCGTCCGGGTCATAGTCCATGATCCGCGTGGTTTCGCCATCGCTTAGCCAATCACCAAGCTGGAAAGTATCGCTGCCTTGACTGCCTGTTGCGATGTCGCCAGTGCCCAGGGTCAGAACATCGTCCCCTTCGCCCCCGTTCAAGAAATCGACATCCGAACCCACACCCGCAGGATCATACCCGGAAATCGTGTCATTGCCGAAATCGCCGTCCAGCGTATCGCTGCCAGCCCCACCGATCAGGAAATCATCGCCAAAGCCTGCGGTCAGCCAATCATCACCCTCATCGCCGGCAAGACTGTCGTCGCCTGATCCACCCAACAGCGAATCAGCCCCCATGCCACCGCTTAGGCTGTCTGATCCGTCGTGACCGCTTAGCAGGTCAGAACCGTTGCCGCCGTCAAGCGCGTCGTCACCTGCCTCACCCTGTAAATCATCGGCCCCCGCGCCGCCCAACAAGGTGTCAGCGCCATCGCCACCGCGCAAATAATCGTCACCAAGGCCCCCGGCAATGGCATCATCGCCCTCACGGCCGCCCAATTGGTCATCACCATCGCCGCCCGTCACGGTATCGTCACCCGCATTGCCCGTCAAAATATCGGCATTCCCGCCGCCCGAAAGCTCGATCCCCGGCTCCGGTTCATCCGGCGTATCATCCGAAGTGGCATCGTCCTGCGCACCCGAACTTTCACCCATATCAGGGGTTTCCGGCGAAACACCCTCTGCATGGGCTGCTTCGGCATCAACCCAATCAAGAATATCAACCGTTTCGCCTTCGTTCGCGCCGTCAGGCGGCAAACTGTTTTCATCACTTCCTTCTGCGTCGGAAGTTTCCGCACTGCTCATCGCGGCGTCAGCAATGACCCCGACGAACAGCGCACCCAGTAGTCCCATCAATCCCAGCACGGCAATTGCCCCCGCTCCATACCCTTGCCCCAACAGATGTCATTAACCAAGATTAACGCTAACCATCTGCGAACAAAGACATTTATCCCTTAGACTGTGGCACAAAACGGGCGGCACCGCCATAGGATCACGGCGTTTCTTTCAAATGCTGGCTAATATGCCCGGTGACCGAACCTCCGTGCCCCGCCTTCCCTACCGATTGGGCCAGACCCGACTGGAATAGAGACTTTTCTTTTGGGTCGAATTCCCCTATACGCGCGCATCCGCTGCAAGGTGGATACCCAAGGGCCCCGCTGGACGACATCCCGGCTTGTGCCGTCACAATTCAACTTATGGAGAACCCGATGTCGATTACTGTCGAAGAAAAGGCCCGCTTGATCAAGGAATACGCAACCAAAGAAGGCGACACCGGTTCGCCCGAAGTTCAGGTTGCCATTCTGTCGTCGCGGATTGCCACGCTGACCGAACACTTCAAAACCCACAAAAAGGATAACCATTCCCGCCGTGGTCTTTTGATGATGGTCGCCCAGCGCCGCAAACTGCTCGACTATCTCAAGGGCAAAAACGAAGGCCGCTACACCACGCTGATCACCAGTCTCGGCCTGCGTCGCTAACTTCAAGAACGCGCCTTTCGGGGCGCGTTTTTCTTTACGCCCTTCCCTGCGGGTCTCGGGGATGGGGTTCGACCGAAAAGACCACGGGCAAGACGCCCGTATGACAAAGCGCCGGGCGGAGGGTCCCCCGGTCAGGATAGGATAGAGAATGTTCAACGTTACGAAAAAATCAATCCAGTGGGGCGATGAGACGCTGACACTGGAAACTGGCAAGATCGCACGTCAGGCCGACGGCACCGTCATCGCCACTTTGGGCGAAACAAGCGTTATGGCCAACGTGACCTATGCCCGCGCGGCCAAGCCGGGGCAGGATTTCTTCCCGCTTACCGTGCACTATCAGGAAAAATATTACGCAGCCGGCAAAGTGCCCGGTGGTTTCTTCAAGCGTGAAGCGCGGCCTTCCGAAAAGGAAACGCTGACCTCGCGTCTGATCGACCGTCCGGTCCGCCCGCTGTTCGTTCCCGGCTTCAAAAACGAAGTGCTGGTGATGGCCACTGTGCTGTCGCACGATCTGGTCAACGAGCCCGATATCGTCGCCATGATTGCCGTGTCTGCGGCGCTGACAATTTCCGGCGTGCCGTTCATGGGCCCGATCGGCGCTGCCCGCGTTGGTTTCTCGAACGGTGCATACGTTCTGAACCCCGATGTCGACGATATGCAAAAGCTGCGTGACAACCCAGAACAGCGGCTTGATCTGGTTATCGCTGGCACCAAAGACGCCGTGATGATGGTCGAATCCGAAGCATACGAGCTTTCCGAGGCTGAAATGCTGGGCGCGGTCAAGTTCGGCCATGATGCAATGCAGCCGGTGATCGACATGATCCTCGACTTTGCCGAAGATTGTGCCAAAGAGCCGTTCGATTTCACCCCGCCCGACTACTCGGCGCTTTATGCGTCGGTGAAAAAGTCCGGTGAAAAACAGATGCGCGCCGCCTTCGCCCTGAAGGACAAGCAACAGCGCACCAATGCGATCTCTGATGCTGTGGATGCCATCAAAGGTGCGCTCTCCGAAGACGAGCTTGCCGATATCAACCTTGGTTCGGCGATCAAAAAACTGGAATCCTCGATCCTGCGCGGCGACATCATCAACGGCGGCGCCCGTATTGATGGTCGTGACAACAAGACCGTGCGCTCCATCGTGTCCGAAACCGGCATTCTGCCGCGCACCCATGGTTCGGCCCTGTTCACCCGCGGCGAAACCCAGGCACTGGTCGTGACCACGCTTGGCACCGGCGAAGATGAACAGATCATCGACGCCCTGCACGGCAACAGCCGCTCGAACTTCCTGCTGCACTACAACTTCCCTCCCTATTCGGTGGGCGAAGTTGGCCGCGTAGGCAGCCCGGGCCGTCGTGAAATCGGTCATGGCAAACTGGCATGGCGCGCGCTTCAGGCCGTGCTGCCTGCTGCCACCGATTTCCCCTACACCATCCGTCTGGTGTCCGAGAT
>JBAVTI010000546.1:0-2472 GCA_049696055.1 Paracoccaceae bacterium
GAAATGCACCGATTGCAGATGTTCTGCCAGTTCCTGTTGTGGAACGACACGTCCATTGTGCAGCATCAGATAGGACACCAGCCGGTATTCCTGTGGCGACAGGTTGACCGCAATGCCCCGCACGCAAACACGCATCTGCCGCTCGTCCAGTTCCGTCTCACCCACGGTGACAACGGGCGCCGCGTTGCCTCCCGACCGGCGGATGATAGCGCGCAGCCGGGCCAACAACTCTTCGACGTGAAAGGGTTTCACCAGATAGTCGTCCGCGCCGGCGTCGATGCCCTCAACCCGTTCGTGCCATGCACCGCGCGCCGTAAGGATCAGCACCGGCATGACGCGCCCGGCCTTGCGCCAGCGTTTCAGGATGGTCAGCCCGTCCATCTGGGGAAGTCCAAGGTCAAGCACCACTGCACCGAAGGTTTCCGTATCGCCCAGAAACCAGCCCTCTTCGCCCGATGCCTCGGAATCGACCAGATAACCGGCCGCTTGCAGGGCCTCTTCGACATCCGACCGGATGCGCGCGTCGTCCTCTATGACCAGCACCCTCATGGCTGAACCGGGCCGGGTTTGCCCGGCAGCACTTGGCCGGTTCGCGCAGAGACATAGATCACATGGCGGCTGCCATCGGGGTCCAGATAGAAGACTTCATAGGCGAGATCGTGGTCCGGGTTTTCGATCTCCACCTCCAGCACGTTGCCATGGGTCATCGGACGGACCATGTCCAGAATCGTTGCCAGCGACAGGATCTGTCCGTCTTGCAGCAGATCATAGGCCGCAGCCGGATCGCTGTCATCCGCTTGCGCGGCAAGGGGGGCGGCCGCTACGGCAAGCACCCAGAAGATCTTCATTAGAAACAAACCTGATACGCTTCCCGTTGGCCAATGGGTGGCCTCTTCCCGATTTCGTAGCATTGATCGAATGCAAATGACAATTCGCTGACAGCCATGATCAGGTGCCTGTCATTTTAACCCTGCGACAAGGGCCCGGTCAGAGCGAGAGACCTCGCTTGAAACGCACCAGTGGCCTGCGCGACGGCGTTGCGCACTCAGATCAGGATGAGGATGAAATGACGGACAAATTCAACCGACGCGGATTTATGGCAGTGGGCTCGATCGGCCTTGCCGGAACAGCGATGAACATGGCCTCGACGTCGGCCGGTTTGGCCGAAACCACAGCGCCGGCCATGCCGGCCGCAACCGAAGCCGCTGCGGAGGCGGTGACCGCGGTTGTGGAACGCTGCCCGGTCATGCATGGCGCCAGCGCTTACAAGGCGACCGGCAGCTTTGCCAACATGCATTGGTGGCCCAACCAGTTGAACCTCAAACTGTTGGCGCAGCACTCGTCCAAGACGGACCCGATGCATGCCGACTTCAGCTATTCCAAGGAATTCAAGACTCTCGATCTGGTTGCCCTGCGCAAGGATATCGAGGCGCTGATGACCACGTCGCTGGACTGGTGGCCCGCAGACTATGGCCATTACGGCCCGTTCTTTATCCGCATGGCGTGGCACAGTGCGGGCACCTATCGCACCACCGATGGTCGCGGCGGTGCAGGCAACGGCACGCAGCGCTTTGCGCCCTTGAACAGCTGGCCCGACAACGGCAACCTCGACAAGGCCCGCGCCCTGTTGTGGCCGATCAAGCAAAAGTATGGCCGCAAACTGTCCTGGGCCGATCTGATGATATTCACCGGCACGGCGGCGCTGGAGTCGATGGGCCTCAAGGTCTTTGGCTTTGGCGGTGGACGTGCCGACGTCTGGGAACCCGAGGAAGACATCTACTGGGGCCCCGAAACCACCTGGCTTGGGGACGAGCGTTACAGCGGCGACCGTGAACTGGCCAATCCACTGGCCGCCGTGCAAATGGGTCTGATCTATGTCAACCCGCAGGGACCGGACGGCAACCCTGATCCGCTGGCCTCGGCCCGCGACATTCGCGCCACCTTCGCGCGGATGGCGATGAATGACGAAGAAACCGTGGCGCTGGTCGCGGGCGGGCATACCTTTGGCAAGGCGCATGGCGTCGCCGATCCGTCGAAATACGTCGGGCGTGAACCCGAAGGTGCTGATCTGGAAGAGCAGGGCCTGGGCTGGAAGAACACCTACAAGACCGGCAAGGGCGTCGATACCATCACCAGCGGGCTGGAGGGTGCCTGGACCCCGACACCGATCGCCTGGGACAACAGCTATTTCGACACGCTGTTCGGTTATGAATGGGAGCTGACCACCAGCGGCGCCGGGGCCAAACAGTGGACCCCGACCGACCCTAATGCCAAGGGCACCGTGCCCGATGCTCATGATCCGGCGCTGAGCCACGCGCCCATGATGTCGACCGCCGACCTTGCGCTGCGGATGGACCCGGCCTACGAGAAGATCTCGCGCGATTTCCACAAGAACCCCGACAAGTTCGCCGATGCCTTTGCCCGTGCCTGGTACAAGCTGACCCACCGCGACATGGGCCCGGTGACCCGTTA
>JBAVTI010000547.1:0-1877 GCA_049696055.1 Paracoccaceae bacterium
ATGATCGCAGCCAAGGGTATCGCCAGCGCCAAGGCGGGCATGAACATGTGGCCAACAAGATCAAGCCACAGGTCAAATCGCAGCCGAAGAACGCTTTCGAACAAAAAGAAATTTGTAGTGAACGGCAAATCAAGCGAGGGCGATACGCGACCCGAAATATGAAAGACCGGAAACAGCACACCGAACAACAAAATCAGCACCAAGCCCCAAAGGAAATCCGGAACCGACAGTGCCATGCCGTTAACTACATCAATCACACCCTCGGTCTTGGTGCCTCGCAGCCGCGTTCCGGTCAGCGCCGCAAACCCACCAAGCACCACCGCGATAACCAGCGCCACGACGGAAAGTTCGAGCGTGGCGGGCAATCGGCCCAGCACCAAGGCTAGTACCGGCTGCCGCGTGGTGATCGACATGCCGAAATCGCCCTGCAGAACCCCTTGCGCCCAAATCAGGAATTGCTGGAAGATAGATTTATCAAAGCCATATAGCGCCTTAAGGCGGTTCACATCGGCGTCGGTAGCGCCGGGTGGCAGCATCATTGATATCGGATTTCCGGGCACTACCCGGATGACCACAAACACAATGACAGCCACGCCAAACAGCGTGACGGCGGTGGTTAGCAGACGCAATAAAACGGCTCTGATCATGCGGTTTGGGGAGCCAAGTGTGGCCCCCCGTTTCCATCAGGCACGCGTCATCAGATGCGGCAGCAGGGCACCCGAGGCATGCGGGGTGACCTTTACGCCGGCCACATGCAGGATCGGTTGCACATATTGAAGCAACGGCAGGACCAACGCGTTCTCGGCAATGAATTTATCCACAGCCTTCCATCCGGAAATCCGCTTGTCCTCATCTGCCTCGCCCCATAGCGGTCCGATCATGTCGATCAGGTCTTGACCATCCCACACCGAATGGGGCGAGGGGCCAAACATCGCAAATCCTGTAGAAGTGGTGGGATCACCGACCGAATTTCCCCAGTTATAGAACGCCGCAGGGGCCAGCTGATCGGCGCCGCGCAGTTCATAATGTTTGGCAATTTCGTAAACCTCGATTTCGGCTTCGATCCCGACTTTGCGCCACAGGCCGACAATGGCTTGAACCATCTCGTAGTCTTTCGGTTTGAACCCCTTGGTGGTCTGAATCTTGAACTTTACCGGGTTTTCTGGGCTAAAACCCGACGCCGCCAGCAATTCGATGGCTTTTTCGGGGCTGTATTCAACGGTGATTGAGGGATCAAAGGCAAGGTATTCGGGTGTTTGCAGGGTATGGATCGGGACGCCATATCCAGAAAGCAAGCGGTCCACGATGGCCTGCTTGTCGACCGCATGCACCGCTGCTTTGCGCACATTCGGATCTAGCATAGCATCGATATCATTGAAGAAAATCATCCCAATGTCAGAGATCGGTGCCGCCGTCCCTGCCATGCCAGCGACCCCTTTCAGGCGGTCATATTCTTCATAGGGCATCTCTAGCGTAACATGGGCATTGCCAGACTCGAATTCCGCCACACGAGAGGCGGCATCCGTGACGAATTTGACTGTCACGGTTTCGAATGCAGGCGCGCCACCCCAGTAGGCGGTATTCGCTTTTAGCCGCACAAAGGCGTTACGCTCGAATTTTTCGACCATATAGGGGCCAGTGCCGATCGGGGCGGCCTCGAACCCTTCGGCGCCAACTTTTTCATAGTAGGCTTTCGGCATCACATAGCCGGTCAGAAAATACATCCACTTGAAGATGGTGGGTTCAAACCGCACCACATCTGCCGTCACGATATTACCGTCTACGACAAAGTTCCCCAGTGTCGACCATATGAACTGAATGGGGTTCCCTGTCGCCTCGGTGGCGGCCCGGTTCAATGACCAAGCCACATCTTCGGC
>JBAVTI010000548.1:0-19657 GCA_049696055.1 Paracoccaceae bacterium
TGTGCCGCAGTGATTGCGTGAAAGCGATGAACAATCGCAGGATCGGCGGTCAGCGTAAAGACCCGCGCCAAGGCGGCTGCCGTTTCGGCGGGGGCTGTGAAGAGATCGGGAAAGTCATCGGCTGGCAATGTTAGCACAACGCCTTCGGTTCCCGACGAGAACGAAAAGCCATGCACAGTGCCGCGCGGAATGTTGATGACCGCGGGCGGAACGACGGTATTTGGCTCTCCATCCAGAGTTAGATTTATGTCTCCAGATGTCAGAAGCAGCAGTTGGTGAAGGTGGACGTGGCGATGCGCGCCGATGGTCCAATCAAGGCCCTCAGCACGATCAACTACTTGTTCTACATGTAAAATATCAGGAAAGGCGGTGACTTCACCATAAAGCTGCCATGAAGGGATCATCGTTGACGCCATGGCCGAAAAGTACCAGAGGATGCGCGCCTTGTCCATTCCTTTGCCACCAGCAATCGCGAGAATGGTGTTGCGAACCTAGGGAGGGATCATGCGCACCAAAGTAGCCATTATCGGCGCCGGGCCTTCAGGCCTTTTGCTGTCTCAACTGCTGAACCGGGCGGGAATCGAAACCGTCGTGCTGGAGCGCAAATCGCGCGAATATGTGTTGTCGCGTATTCGCGCCGGGGTGCTTGAATGGACCACTGTGGAACTGCTGCGCGCAGCTGGTGCGGGGGCACGGATGGATCGTGAGGGCATTGTGCATGATGGCTGTTATCTGTCCAATGATGGCGAGATGTTCCGGGTGGATTTCCACGAAAGCTGCGGCAAAAAGGTGATGGTCTACGGCCAGACCGAAGTGACGCGCGATCTTTATGACGCGCAAGATGCCATTGGTGCGACCGTCATTCATGACGCCGAGGACGTCGCGCTACACGATATGAACAGCGGTGCGCCTTGGGTCAGTTATACCCATGATGGCGTTAGCCAACGGATTGACTGCGACTATGTTGCGGGGTGTGATGGCTTTCACGGGGTAAGCCGCCCCTCTATTCCGGCCGACATTCGGCAAGAGTATGAAAAGGTCTATCCCTTTGGTTGGCTTGGAGTTTTGTCGCGCACGCCACCGGTTTCAGATGAATTGATCTATGCTGCCCATCCGCGCGGCTTTGCACTGGCGTCGATGCGCAACCCGATGTTGTCGCGCTATTACATTCAGGTTCCGCTGACAGATATGGTTGAGAATTGGAGCGATGAGGCGTTTTGGGACGAGCTAAAAGCGCGGCTGCCTGTCGAGGTTGCAGCGCGGTTGGTGACGGGACCATCGATTGAAAAATCTATAGCGCCGCTGCGGTCGTTTGTCTGCGAACCGATGCGCTGGGGCCGTTTGTTTTTATGTGGTGATGCGGCTCATATCGTGCCGCCAACCGGGGCTAAGGGTCTAAATCTTGCGGCGTCGGATGTGCATTATCTGTACGAAGGGCTGGCTGCGTTTTACGCAATCGGCGATGCGGCGGGGTTGGAAAATTATTCTGAAAAGGCACTGGCGCGGATCTGGAAAGCGATGCGGTTTTCCTGGTCTATGACCACGATGATGCACCGCTTTCCCGAGTATAACGCATACGAGCGGCGAATGCAGGATACGGAACTGGCGATCCTGAAAACATCGGCCATTGCGCGGCAAATCATGTCCGAAAATTACACAGGACTGCCGTTTTAGCCGAAAAATGCTTTCACGTATGTTTTACGTATGGCGCGCGTATGGCTTTGCTTTTTCGACAATTGTCGGGAAGCAAAGCCATTTTCAAATCAGGCAACAGACGCAAGGGCGGCGAAAGCACGGGCGTCTTGCGGTGCTGTGCCAAGGCCATAGGGTACGATCAAGTCGGGCCAAACGGTGGCTGCAAGGCCGATCAGATCGCCGTCGCCATTGCGGACGCGGGCGGCGAGTGCCTTGACGGCGGCGGCGGCGTCAGGCCGGGGCATGCGGGATGCAAGGGCAAAGGTTAGCGCCTCGGCCCGGATCAGGGAACCTTCTGCAGCAAGGCCTTCGGCCATCGCGGCGGGATTGGCGATGATGCGGGGGACAAGGTCGACTGCCAACGTCAGCGCTCGCCCGGTCGAGATGCAAAGCTGCGGCAGGGTAAGCCATTCGGTGAACCATGCCGCGCCGTCGCGCTGTTGGCGATGCAGGGCCGCGCCTTGAATAGTAGCGGACAGTCCGATGGTTTGGCGGGCAAGTGCCACAAGGACCGAAGGGCCGACCGGGTTTTGCTTTTGCGGCATGGTGGAAGACGCGCCTGCACCCGTTAACGAAACCTCGCCGATGCCCGATTGGGTCAGCAAGATCAGGTCTTCGCCCATTTTGCCCAAGCTGGCAGTCAGGCCTGCCATCCACGACGCAAAGGCGGCGATAGAGTCACGTTCGGAATGCCAGGAATGACCGGGGTCGGCCAGATCGAGCGATGCAGCCAAGCGCGTACGCACCTGTGGACCAAGCGCGCCCATTGCCGACAAAGTGCCCGCAGCGCCCGACAGCGAGACTTGGGTCAGGTCTTCGCGCATTGCCAAAAGTCGGGTGCGGTGGCGCAAGATCGGGTGGCCCCATGATGCCACAACCGCGCCAAAACTGGTCGGCGTGGCGGATTGGCCGTAGGTGCGGGCGGCCATTGGCAGATCGGCATGGGTTTCGGCCAATTGGCCCATTGATTTGCACAGGGTGATCAGCCGGGCGTCCCAAAGGGCGAGCAGGCGTTTGAGCCTTAGCGCAAGGCCCGTGTCCATGATATCCTGGCTGGTGGCACCCCAATGCAACCAATCGGTGTGGGCAGGGGCTTGTGCCGCGCGTCGAAAAGCCGCGACCAGTGCGGGAACTGGAACGCCGTTGATTGCGGTTTCGGTTGCCAGACCAGTGGGATCAATTTGCAATTCAAAGCTGGCGCGGTGCAAGAAGGCTGCCGCATCGGCGGGGATCAGGCCAAGGTCGCCCTGTGCCTTTGCCAACGCCCCTTCGACCAGCATCATCGCCCGTACCTCGGCACTGTCGGTAAACAGGGCTGCGGTTTCGGGGTCATTGAACAAGGTGCCATAGAGGCCAGAGCTGGCAAGGCTTGCGGGCATCAGGCGGCCTTCAGGCCAAGGATGGCGCGGGCTGTCGCGGGAGTTGCAACGGGGCGGTTGAATTTGGCGCAAAGGTCGGCGACGCGGGTCACGAGGGCAGCATTGGACGGGGCTAGCGTATCGCGGTCAAGGCGCACGTTGTCTTCCAGCCCGGTTCTGGCATGGCCGCCAGAAGACACCGACCATTCGTTCAGCACAGCTTGCGCGGGACCAATACCTGCGGCGCACCACGGGGCATCCGGTCCAAACAGGCGTTTGACGGTGTGTATGTAATAGTCAAATACATCGCGGTCGGCAGGCATGGCGTTTTTGACGCCCATCACGAATTGCACGTAAGGCAGGGCGGCGATCTGGCCACTGCGCCACATGTCATGCGCCTTGAGGATGTGGGACAGATCGAACGCCTCGACCTCGGGTTTGACGCCGTAGGTGATCATTTCGGCGGCCAGCCAATCGACCAGATCAGGTGGGTTTTCATAAACGCGGGTGGGGAAGTTGTTAGACCCGACCGAGAGGCTGGCCATATCAGGTTTAAGGGGCAACATCCCGCCACGTGCAGCACCTGCGCCTGAACGGCCCCCAGTGGAAAGCTGGATGATCATGTCGGGGCAGTGTTTTTGCACGCCCGCCATCAGGGCTGCAAAACGAGCCGGGTCCGAGGTGGGTTTGCCATCATCATCGCGGACGTGGGCGTGCACGATGGACGCCCCCGCCTCGAACGCCGCACGGGTGCTTTCGATTTGTTCAGCGATGGTGATCGGCACGGCCGGGTTGTTTGCCTTGGTGGGCAGCGATCCGGTGATGGCGATGCAGATGATGCAGGGTTGGGTCATATGTCGATAAACACCGTTTCGCCTTCGCCTTGCAAGCGGATGTCAAAGCGATAGTGGCCGGGGGCAGTTGCCGATGCGATCAGCGTCGCGACACGGGTGCGTTGTTCGATGGAACCCAGAACCGGATCGGCGGCGTGTAGGGCGCTGTCTTCGGGGAAATACATCCGGGTGTTCAGGCCGATGTTGATGCCACGCGATACCAACCACAGCGACAGATGCGGAGCTTGGGTGCGGCCATTGCGGCCCGGTGTCGGGCCGGGTTTAATGGTGTCAAAGGCGAAAACGCCGGTGTCAAAATCGCAGATCACCCGGCCCCAGCCGCGAAAGCCGGGCGCGCAATCGGCGGTGCGCGGGTCTTCGGGATGGGGGTAGATGCCGCTTGCATCTGCCTGCCAAACTTCGATCAGGATGTCCTTTACGGGGGCACCAAGACCATCAAGAACGATGCCCTCGATGTGGATACGCTGGCCTGGAACGCCATCGGGGGCAAGGGTTTGGCCCAGTTCAACGTCAAAGGTTTTAAACCCGGCGGCACCGGGCGCAAGGCCGATATGGACATAAGGCCCGGCGGTTTGCGACGGGGTTTCCTTGAGGTAGTTTAGGGACTGAGTCATTTAGTTCCCCTCCAGTTTATTCTCGAACAAGGTGGACCTGCGCCCCCGCAAGACGATATCAAACTTATATGCCAGACAATCCATCGGGACGGCGGTGTTCAGATCAAGCGCCGCGATCAGGCGCTGAATGGCATCCAGATCCGGGATGGTCTGCACGATGGGGCATTTGGGAATAAGCGGGTCACCCTCGAAGTAGAGCTGAGTGATCAGGCGTTGGCTGAACGAGGTGCCAAAGACCGAGACATGGATATGCGCGGGGCGCCAGGAGTTGACATAGTTTAGCCAAGGATAGGGGCCGGGCTTGATGGTGCGGAAAAAATAATAGCCGTTGGCATCGGTCAGGGTGCGCCCGCAGCCGCCGAAGTTGGGGTCCAGCGCGCCAAGGTAGACGTCTTTTTTATGCCGATACCGGCCCGAAGCATTGGCTTGCCAAATCTCGACCAACGTGTTCGGCACGGGGCGTGCGTTTTCGTCAAGCACGCGGCCGTGCAGGATGATGCGTTCGCCGACCGGCATGCCGCCATGGCCGAAGTTAAGGGTCAGGTCATTGTCCAGTGCGGCAATGTCATTTTGCCCAAAGGTGGGGCCGGTGATTTCGGACACGGTCTGTTGCAGCGTCAGCAGAGCTTGGCGCGGCGAACGCGGGACGCTCGTTTTATAGCCCGGATGATGGGCGGGTGGATGCATGGCGCGGTCGCGCATGTAGAATTCCGCGGGTTTCATTTGCTGTCCTCTTGCATGCTGGCGAAGGTTTCTTTGGCAATCTTGATGGCATGGTTTGCGCGGGGAACGCCCGCATAGATGGCAACGTGCAGTAGGGCTTCCATCACGTCGGCCTCGGATGCACCGGTGTTTGCAGTGGCGCGGATGTGCAGGGCCAGTTCGTGGTCATTGCCCAAGCCCGCCAGCAGCGCGATCGTCAGCATGGAGCGTTCGCGCAAGGGGATGGTTTCGCGTGCCCACACATGGCCCCACGCGGCATCGGTGATCAGGGATTGAAAGGGTTCGTCGAAGGCGGTCTTGGCGGCCTCTGCGCGGTTGACATGGGCGTCACCCAGCACGCGGCGACGGATGGCCATGCCTTTGGCTTGCATATCAGCCATGAAGGCCCCCTAGAAAATCGGTAATTGCGCGGGCGGTGGTGTCTGGTGCGTCGATGGCAGGAATGTGGCCGGAACCTGCAAGTTCGACCAGTTTCGCGCCCGCGATCAGGGCCGCAGTTTCGGTGACAAGCGCGGGTGGGGTGGATTGATCTTCGGACCCGGCAAGGAAGAGCGCAGGAAGTGTGAGGCCCGCCAGCCCCGAGCGCAAATCAGCGCGCGACAGGGCGCGGCAGGTCTGGACATAGCCAACCGGATCGGCGCGCAGCAGCATTGTGCGCCATGGCAGGCAATCTGGGCTGGCGAGGAACGCTTTGGGGAACCAGCGGCCGAGGATCGTGTCGGCGATAGGGGCGATGCCTGAGGATTCGACCGCGGAAATGCGGGACTGCCAGCTTTCGGGCGTGCCGATTTTGGCGGCGGTGTTGGACAGGATCAGGGCGTGGGCGCGTGGGGCATGATGAATGCCAAAAGCCTGCGCCACCATGCCACCGACCGAACAGCCCGCGAAGGTGGCTTTTTCGATGTTCAGATGATCCAGCAGTGCAGCGGCATCATCTGCGATGTCTTCAACACGCCAATCTGTGGCGGGCGTCGCGGACAGGCCGTGGCCGCGTTTGTCAAACCGGATGCAGCGATGGGTCAGCAGATCCGTCACGCCCTGCCACATGCGCAGATCGGTGCCCAAGGAATTGGCGAAAAGGATCGTGGGGGCGTCTTTTGGCCCCTGATCCACAAAATGCATATGGCCCCATGGGCGCATCAATACTTGCATGGTTTCCTCCGTCCCTTGTTTTGACATAATCATTTGCGGCAGTATAATGAAAAATTGGGTCGCTAGGATATTAAAATGGTTATGCATCTGGGAGTGAAGTTGCGGCAGATCCGGCTTTTTCTGCAAATCGCGGATTCGGGCGGGTTGACGGCTGCGGGGCTGCTGCTGGGCCTTTCACAGCCCGCCGTGTCAAAGTCATTGGCAGAGTTAGAGGATTTACTGGGGGTGAAGCTGTTCCAACGGTTGGGGCGACGGCTGGTTCTTACGTCGGAGGGTGACGTATTTCGGCGTCATGCCAAAGAGGCGGTCGCAAGCCTTGATGCAGGCGCGCAAGTGATCAGGGGCGAGAGTGGACGGCAACGAATATCGGTCGGTCTGCTGCCTACGGTTTCTACCCGGTTCTTTCCGGCGGTGGTGGCGCGGTTCTTGCAAGACCCGCCCGCTGTGACGCTGTCGATTGAAACCGGATCGCACCCGTTCTTATTGCAAAAGCTGCGGGCGCGGCAAATGGATCTGATGATTGGCCGAATGCCCAACGCCGTCGAAATGCCGGGGCTGGATTTTGAGTATTTGTATGAGGAGCCGATTGTCGCCGTGGTTAAGGCGGGCCACCCGGCGGTGCGTGCGCCGATAGCTTGGATTTTGCGGGAGTACCCGGTGATTTTGCCAACGCGCGAGTCGATCATCCGGAAAAATGTGGATGAATATTTGGCCGCTTTGGGGCTGGCGGGGTTGGAGCCTGCGGTGGAAACCAGCACTCTGGCACTGGGGCGTGGGTTGTTGCTGGCGTCGGATGCGATCTGGTTCATCTCAAAGGGTGTCGTCGAGAATGAGGTGGAGGCGGGACAACTGGTGCCCATCGCGCTGGGCGCTACGTTTTTATCCGGGGCGGTGGGGATGACGACCATCACTGGCGTTGCCATGCCACCCGCGATTGCGGCGTTGATGCGGCTTTGTCGGGAGGCAGTATGAGGCGTCAGACGCCGAAATAAGCGCTTTGGAGCAGGGTTTTGTCATCGACCAAGGCCTGCGCGGGGCCGGAGTAGCGCATCTTGCCAGAGCGCAGGATGACGGCGGTTTCGGCGATGGAAAGCGCAAGGTCAGTGAATTGTTCGATCAGCAGAATACCGACGCCCTCCGATTTTAACTTGGTGACGACCGAAAGCAGGCGTTTAACGACCAAGGGGGCAAGGCCAAGCGACATTTCGTCGATAAGGAGATACCGGGGCGCACACATAAGGGCGTGGCCCAAGGCCAACATCTGTTGTTGACCGCCCGACATCGTGCCGGCGATCTGGGCTTTGCGTTCTGCGAGTTCGGGAAAGATGGTATAGACTTGGGCCAACTGATCTTTGGATTTGGGGCCAAGCAAAGTGCCCGCAGCGCGCAAATTGTCGTCGACCGAAAGTGTCGTGAGAACGCGGTGGCCTTCGGGTACAGCAGCGATTCCTGCGCGGCGAACGGATTCAGGCGTGGGTTTGAGGGGCTGGCCATTCAGGGTGATGGTGCCCGCACTGATGGGGAGCATTCCGGCAAGGGCCAGAACCAGTTCGGATTTGCCCGCACCATTTGCGCCGATCACGGCAGTAACCTGGCCCGGCTCGACCGACAGGCTGACGCCCGCGACAAGGGTGCGGGTGCCATCTGTGACGCTTAGGTCGGAAACCGTAAGGGTCATGCGACCTCCTCGGTGCCAAGGTAGGCGGCTTTAACGCGCGGGTCGGCCAAGACTTCGGCGGTGGAACCAAAGGCAATGCGGCGTCCGAAATCCAGCACAAGGGTCTGGGTGCAGATCCGTGAGATCAGTTCGACATCGTGGTCGATGACAAGGGTTTGGGCCCCGGTCAGGGCATGGATGCCAAGGATCAGGTCGCCGAGGCGGTGCGTTTCCTCGACCGAAAGGCCACCAGCAGGTTCGTCAAACATGATGAGTTTAGGATTGCCCACAAGGCAGCGGGCGACGTCAGTCAGGCGGCGTTCAAAGCCGGAAAGCAAAGCGCCGGGTTTATCTGTAGCGTCGGTCAGACCAACAATGTCAATCATACGGGCAACCTCGGCACGCTTGGAAGTTACTCGGCCAAGGCTGTGATCCAACTGGACAAGCACGTTTTCAAACACCGTCAGATCATCAGTGATCTGGTCCTTCTGGAACGAACGGCGCAGGCCCATATGGGCGCGTTTATGCGGTGGATGGCGCAAGATGTCAGTACCATCGACGACGACACGCCCCCCTTTTGAGGTGATAAAGCCCGAGATGACGTTCATCAAGGTAGTTTTGCCTGCACCATTCGGCCCGATGATGCCGCCAACCGGGGCGGTGAACGATGCGGAAACGGTGTTCAGTGCCACGACGCCGCCGAAGCGGACAAGAACTTGGTCGATCTCGATCATTTCTGCCCCCGGAATTTGGCGGATAGCGCGCGTGAGATGTCAAAAACTTGACCTGCTATGCCATTGGGCGCTGTGATCAATGCGTGCAACAGTCCCACGCCAAAGATCACATAGGCAAGGTTGGGGTTGACGCCCCAGGAAGACAGCAGCGCTGGCAGGACACGGAACAGAAAGGCTGCGATGATCGGGCCAAGCCAATAGCGTGCGCCACCAACGACCGCGAGGGCGAAAATCATGATGCTTTCAGACGACCGGAACGTCCCGTCATCCAACAGGCCAAGGCTGGCGGCCAGCAATGCACCCGAAGCCCCAGCCAGCAGGCCCGCAATGCCGAAGGCCCATGTTTTGTAAAGCGTGACGTTTATGCCTGCGGCCATGGCGGCGGCCTCGGATCGGCGGATCAGGGCCCAAGCGCGGCCGGGTGCGGTGCGGCGGTGGGCTTCGATGAACAAAAAGCCCAAGGTGGTCATCACGATGACATAGCGCAGGAAGGCTTCGGGGGTTTGTGCCAACATCGGGCCGCGGAATGCGCCCGATGAGCCGGTCTTGACGCCCCAGAACCCGGTGCCGCCGTTGGGAAACTGGAAGGTCGAAAAGATGATCTCAAGCCCGCCAGCCGCCATCAGGGTGACAAGCGCAAGGTAAAGCCCACGCATGCGCAAGGCAGGCAAAGCGAGGATCCAGCCAAAGACCATGGTGGAAAGGGCGGCCAGAACCAGATTGGCTTCGAACGGCAGATCGAAAAGGTAGTTCAGGCGCAATGCAACCCAACCGCCAATGCCCATCAAGCCGACTTGTGTAAGAGATACCATGCCAAGGCGGGCATACATGAACGCTACCCCGGCGACGGCCATGGTGAAACAGGCGGCAGAGGTGAAGACGCTGAGCCAGTATGATCCTGCCAACGAGGGTAACACAGCAAAGCACAGCGCGGCGAAGATCAGGCCGGACGCACCTGAAGGCGTGATGCGGAACAGGTTGCGGTCCATCAATTCCGCCCCGCGAACAGCAGCCGGCTGCCGCGCTGATTGTACAGCAAGACAACGGCGGCAATGACAAAGGGGGCGATGGGGCGAACGCCTTTCAGGGTGGGTGACAGAGTTAGCATGGACTCGATAACGCCCATAGACAGGCCACCGATCAGAACCAGGCCAAGGTTATCCAGCCTTCCCGAAAGTGCTGCAGCGATGGAGGGGATGACCATGAAGGTGATGACCACAGGTTCTAGGCGGATCAGATTGGCAAACATCAGGCCGGTAAAGCCAGCCAGCAGGCCCGCGATGCCCCAAGCGATGGTTTCCACCTTTAGGATCGGGATGCCCAAAAGGGCCGACAGGTCGCGATCATTGGCGACGGCGCGCATTTGCAGGCCGATTTCAGTCCGGCCCAGAAAAACATAGATGCCGATGCAGATGAGAACGGATGCGGCAAAGGCAAGGATTCGAGTGCCAGTGACGCGCAGGCCAAGCATCGTCACGCTAACGGTATCGCTGGGCAGCTCTAGCGAGCGTGGATCGTCGGGCCAAGTAAAGGCTACAAGGCCCAGCAGGATCAGGGCAAAACCCAAGGTCGCCACGGCTTTGACCGCCGTTTCGCGCCATGCCAGTTTTGGGGCAATGAAGCGACCATAGACAAGGGTGATCACAAGGGCGACGATGATGCAGGCGGCCCATGCCAGTGGTGGCCAGAACCCCCACTGGGACATCTGCCAGGCGGTCATCGCGCCAGCAGCACCTGCTGCGCCCGATGAGAAATTAAGCACACCCGAGGCGCGAAACAGCACGACCATACCGATGCCACCTAGGGCATAGAGCGATCCTACAGCAAGCCCAGCGGTGACGAACATGCCGACGATGTTAAGAGGTTTGCCCCAACCAAGCCACAGCATCGTGGCGGCCATCAGGGCAACATAAAGCGCCCAGTTGAAATAGGATGTTTTGATCATGTCACCACACTGGGATGGGGGCGTGCCAGCCGGTTGCCCTGGCTGGCACGCAAAGCACGTCTTGCGCCAGCCCAAACTGGCCGGTGCGTTTGGTCAGATCAGCGCAGACCGAGCGTCTTTTCGATCTCGATATGACGGTCGAAATAGGCGCTTTCATACTCAAAGCAATCGCGCACGATTTCAAAATCGCCCTTCGTGATTTTGACGATGTAACCCGCGTGGTTCGGCATATGGAAATCGGCGTCGCCAACATAGTAGGGGCCACACATCAGGTCAGATTTGTAACCCGAGATACCCTTGATCGCAGCCGTCACCTTGGCGCGGTCGTCCAGATCGGCCGGGTCCATTTCCATTACCGCCCGGACGAAGAATTCGGCCGACAGATAGCCCGCTTGGCTGAATGTATCGCGCGGATCGTCTGCCTTGCCGAAGGTATCCATCACCGCCAGCCAGTTTTGCGCATCCGGACCATTGACGCTGATTGGGGCCAATTCGGCGCTGACGTAGACTTTGCCGTCCCAATAGTCGCCAATCGCAGCCGGAACCGACAGGTCATAAAGCGGGGTTGGCGCGATCCAGTTGTAGCTGTCGCGCAGGTCTTGTTCCTGTGCGGACTTCAGCACGGGAATCGCCAGACCAGCAGGCAGGTTGATCAGGATGGTGTCGGCACCCGAAGCCACGGCCTCGAGCAGGGCCGAGTTCACATCTGGCGCGCCAGGGTTCAGCAATGCCATTGACCCGGTGCCGCCCTTGGAGGTCATGTAGTCGATGACAGACTGACAGGACCAGATGCCGTTGTTGGGGATGTTCAAGCCGATGCAGGCAATGTTCTTTGCGCCCAGTTCTTCTTGCGCGTACATGGCAGCGCCAAGATTCGAAGGCAGCGGGCCTTGGTTAGTCGTAACGATGTTTGGCGATTCGAAGCATTCCGAGATGGCGCAGGCCGAGGCCATGCTCATGATGCCGGCGTCCTGATACGTCTTGGCGTTGACCGCCATTTCGATGAACGAGCCGTTGCCAACCAAGGCCACTGCCTTTTTGTCGTTCACCAGCTTGGCAGCAGCCTGGGCGGCAGTTTCGGGGGCCCAAGCGTCGTTCTCAACATGGTATTCGATTGGCCGGCCATTGATGCCGCCATTGGCGTTGACGCACGCGAAGTAAGCTGCCGCCGCGTCCGTAGACGACGACCAGTCTCCCGGTGCGCCATCGGCATAGATGCCACCAATGATGATTGGTGCGCCTGTTGCCGCCACTCCGGTGTTTGCCCCACACGTGACCGCAGCCGAGGCTTGTCCAGCAAGTGCCAGCGTCCCTAATGTCATAAGGGCCCCAAGGCTTTTTGTAAATTTCATGTCTTTCCTCCTCTGTTTTTATATTTGGTGCAGATCTGGCCTATCTTGGCCCTTTGTTAACCTTGGGCCCGTTTGCGGTCCTCCAGGATCATATCCGCCGCTTTTTCCGCGATCATGATCGACGGGGCGTTGGTATTTCCACTTACAATAGTTGGCATGATTGACGCATCCACCACGCGCAAACGTTTCACCCCGTGAACCCGCAGCCGTGCGTCGACCACAGCATATGGACCAGTTCCCATCGCGCATGTGCCAACTGGATGATAGACGGTGCGGGCATTGGCGCGGATAAACGCGCGCAGAGCATCATCGGATTGCACGTCTTGGCCGGGAGTAATCTCGGTCAACCCGTGACGGGCCAACGGGGGGCCGTGCAAGATTGCACGGGCCATCCGGATCCCGCGCATCAAGCGAGCAAGATCCGCTTCGGCGGTTAGCAGGCCAAGGTCGATGTCAGGTGGTCCGGTCGGTTCGCTGCGCGTGACGCTGCCCCGGCTTTCGGGACGCAGCACGCAGGTGTGCAAGGAAATGCCGTGGCCATACTCTACCATTCGGCCGCGGTGGCTTTTTCGGCCGGGGATAATGTGAAACTGAATGTCGGGGCGGGGTTCAGTGGGAGCAGAGCGCACAAATCCCCCCGCCTCGACCATGTTTGACGACAGCATTCCCCGGCTGCCGGTGATCCAGCGCAGGCCTTCCAGCGCCAGACGCGGCAGGGATTGCAATGATATCCCGTAAGGCGTGGTTGATCGGCTTTGGCAGATCACCATGATATCGACATGGTCTTGCAGGTTCTGGCCCACGCCGGGAAGATCGTGCTGCAGGGTGCCCCCAAATGCTTTGATTTGTGCTGCAGGGCCAATGCCTGAGCGCAGCAGAATATCGGGAGAGCCAATGGTTCCTGCCGACAAGATCGCCTCGGTCCGTGCGGTTACACTGATTTCAAACCCATTCTGGCGCAGTGTGACGCCCAGCGCGACACCATTGGCCATATCAAGCCGCAAAACTTCTGCATCGGTCAGAATGGTCAGGTTGGGGCGGGTCTTCACTGGGCTTAGGAAGGCGTGGGCGGTGGAGTGCCGCTTTCCGCCGGACTGGGTGACTTGATATATGCCGACGCCTTCGGGTTCGGCCGTGTTGAAATCAGCGCAGGGGTAAAGTTGTAAAAGACCTGCTGCGGCAATGAAATCGTGGTCAACCGGATTGGGGTCGCGCAAATTGGAGACCGCAAGCGGGCCGTATACGCCGTGAAAATCGGGGTCGAGAGTTGTGTTCTGGTTCGCCTCGGACCGTAGAAAGTAGGGCAGAACCGACGCATAGTCCCAGCCTTCACAGCCCGCCGCGGCCCAGGCGTCGTAATCTGCTTTATGGCCGCGAATATAGATCATGCCATTGATGGCAGAACTGCCCCCCAACACTTTGCCACGCGGCACCGATACTTTGCGCCCGCCCAGACCGGATTGCGGCACCGAGGTGTACAGCCAATTGTGCTTGGGATCCTTGGACAACCACATCACCCCCAACGGAACGGTGATAAACGGGCTTTTGTCGCGAGGACCCGCCTCGATCAGGCAGACCGAAACTGTGGGGTCTGCCGATAGTCGATTGGCCAGAACAGCACCTGAAGACCCAGCGCCGACGATCACATAATCAAATGCCCGGCTGTCTGTCATCGACTGCAAATTCCTATCTCCTGCGAAGAGTTGGCAGAGCCTGAAAACGCCTCGGATATGTCAAGATGTCACAAAAATCCGACATTCTCAGCACTTGCGGTATCCGAAAAGCCCTCGTGTCCCAGATGGCCGGACTTGCAAATCAATCTATCCACATGGACTTTGGTTTTTCTTTGGCGATTGTCGGCTGACTTGCTAGGCTAGAGTGAATCTTATCACGGACTTTTTCATGATCACCTCGACCGCCCCCCCAGAGATCAATGCCGCCGTGTATTATGACACCGAAGACGTCGCCTTTGTCACGGCCTCATTGGACTGCGTGTTAAACGTGGCATCAGCGATGTTGCTGAGCGATGACCCGGAACTTTTGCCACTGATCCCGGCCAAGCGTCGTATTCCCTTTGACGAAACTGCGCTGAACCATTCCCCAGTTGACCGCGAAGAGGTGTTTGCCCGGCTGCGACCCAAACTGCTGAACAACGCGGGCGGACTGGTTGTGGACATGGGTTGGGCGGTGTCCAATTTGCAGGGGGCGAGCAGTCTGGAGAGCTGGGGCGCGGTTGCCGATCGGTTGGCTCGGGAAGTTGGGCACCCGGTGGTCAGCATTTACAATCAAGATCTGACAATTGAGGAGCAGATGCAGGCGTCATTCCGGGCGCATCGGCAGTTTCTGGCGCCTTCGGGGCTGCATGACAACCCCTATTGGATACCTGCCGATTTGCTTGATGGGGCGATGCTGGATGACCAGCTTTCGTTTATGCTGGGCAGGGTGGTGCCCGATTATGCCGATTTGCGGGCGAGACGGCGGACAGGGCAGATGAATGCCCGTGGAGCCACGCCGTCGTGGCTGGCAAAACCAAGAGCGATTTTGGGCATGCAACCCGGTCCAGCGCGTTGGCATATTCACTGCCTGGGCCATTTGCAGGTCTTTATCGGCAATCGAGCCGTGGATTGGCGTGTTCAGGGTGGCGCGCCAAAGAAGACCAAAACACTTTTCGCTTATCTGCTGCAAAGCGGTGAAAAAGGTGCGCATGCCGACCGGATTGGTGAACTGTTGTGGCCCGAGGATGGTTCCGAGGATACCAAGCGTGCCCGATTGCATCACACGATTGCGATGCTGCGCAAAACCTTGGGCGATGCGGCGGCAGTGGTGCGTGTCGGCGAGTATTATCGGTTGAACCCGCCGCGTGGCAGTTGGATCGACATCGACACCTTTGAGCAACTGTGTCGCAGGGCATTATCGCTGTTCAAACGCGGCGAGGATGCGGCGGCGTTGCGCATTTATGCCGCAGCCGAACAGCTTTACGCCGGTGATTTGTTCGAGGACCTGCCTTTGGAATATGTTCAACCCGAACAAGACGATTGGTGCATGCCGCGCCGAATTTGGCTGCGCGAAATGGCCCTGAAGGTGCAATATGATTTTGCAAAGCTGCTAATGCGGTCGCACCGGACCCGCGAGGCGTTGGAGCATTGCATGAAGGCGCTGGACATCGACCCGGCGTCAGAGGGGGCCAACGCCGAAGCGATGAAAATCTTTGTTGCGCAGGGCCGAGTCGATGCGATGCATCGGCAATTCCGCCAGTATCGTCAGGCATTGGCAACAATCGGCGCAACGGAAGGTGCTGAAATAAAATTGCTTTATCGGGATTTGTCTCGTCCTCGATAAAAAGCGGAATGCGAGCCAAAGAAAAACCAAAGGCACGGGACTTACCCTGATTCGTAAGAGGAGTAGGGATCGATTTCGGCATCGACCCCACTAAGGGAGGAAAGCACCATGAAGGATATCAACGGCGTTTCGCCGTCTGACGGCTATGATCCGTTCGACCTCAACGCACCGCACGCACGCTGGAAAGCGTTCCGTGAAGACGAGCCGGTTTTCTTTCACGAACCAACCGGGTATTGGATCGTGTCGCGTTACAACGACATCAAGGCAATCTTTGATGACTGGAAAACCTTCAGTTCCGAAAACGCACAGAAGCCTGCGCGCGCGATGTGTGATGCGGCCCGCAAGGTGATGGTGGATGGTGGTTTCACGGCCTATTCCGGTCTTACAGCCCGCGTACCACCAGACCACACCCGCATCCGCAAAGTAGCGCAATCCTGTTTTGGGCCGCGCCGGTTCAAGTCGATCGAGCCGCAGATCGAAACCATCGTTGCCCGCCATCTGGATGCATTGGCGGCCAAAGGTGGCGCCGGTCCGGTCGATTTCTGGGATATCGTCGCCTACCCGGTGCCGGCCTATGTGCTGTTTACCTTGATGGGCATCCCGGACAAGGACGTCGCCAAAATCAAGCAATACGGTGCCAGTCGCGGTGCTATGACGTGGGGCGACCCTGATGACGAAGCGCAAATCGCCATTGCCCATGACATGGTGGCTTACTGGAAGTATATCCATGATCTGCTGGACATGCGCCGCGCCAATCCGGGCGATGACTTTCCGTCTGACCTTTTGCGCCTTCAGGCGGAAGGGGCGGATATCACGGCGGATGAAATCGCCGGGGTGCTTTATTCCACGCTGTTTGCCGGCCATGAAACCACCTCCACCTTCATGGGCAATTATGTGCTGACCATGATGGACAATCGCGACAGCTGGGACGCGATCAAGGCCAATCCGGCGCTGATCCCCAACGCGGTTGAGGAAATGCTGCGCTATATGCCGTCGGTTGTCGGCTGGCGGCGCAAGGCCCGCACGGCGACCACTGTGGGCGGAGTGGATCTGCCCGCAGGGGCCGAAGTGCTGATGATCACGGGTTCGGCCAATCGCGATGAGGGGCAGTTTCCAGCCGGTGAAAAACTGGACATCACCCGCGAAAACGCCCGCACGCATCTTAGTTTTGGCTATGGCATTCACTATTGCCTTGGTTTCCAATTGGCAAAGATGGAGGCGGCTATTTTGCTGCGACAATTGTCAGAACGCTTTCCGACCCTGCGGCTCGCGCCCGATTTCTCGGCGGAGTATCAGCGTAACATCGGCTTTCGGGTTCCCAAATCGGTGATGGTGGAGTGGGCTCAATGAGTGATCTGTACACTTTGGATTTCAGCGTGATTGGAACTGCGGATCATGCGAGAGTCGGTGGGAAATGCGCCTCGCTTGGCCAGATGACTCAGGCCGGGGTAGCGGTGCCGCCGGGGTTTGCGGTGACAACTGATGCCTATGCGGCGATGCTGGACGGCCACGGTTTGCGCGCTGAAATTGAACGGCATATGACGGGTGTTGACCCCTATGATCTTGATTCAATTGATCGCGCAGCCCAAGCCATCCGCATCCGTATTCGCAGCCACAAACTGCCCGAAGCCGTAGAAACCGCAATCCGCGTGGCATATGCCAAGATGGGGGGGGATATGCCGGTTGCGGTGCGGTCTTCGGCCACTGCCGAGGATATGCCGGATGCGTCTTTCGCAGGTCAGCAAGACACCTACCTTTGGGTCAGCGGCATTGATGATGTGCTGGAAAAGGTGCGCGATTGCTGGGCGTCGCTTTATACCACCCGCGCGGTCGCCTACCGTGAAAAGAACCGGATCGTGCATGTCGATGTGCTGATGTCAGTTGCCGTGCAAAAGATGGTTAATGCTCGGACGGCGGGGGTGGCGATGTCTTTGGACCCGTTGAACGGCGACCGCACCAAGATCGTGATTGATGCATCCTGGGGCCTTGGCGAAATGGTGGTTTCCGGCGTGGTGACGCCGGACAATTATACAGTTGAAAAGGTGATGGAAACGATCATCGGCCGGGTAATTTCCGACAAACACGTCGAACTGGTAGGCGATGCCGCCTTGGGAGAAGCAGTGGAGCGCGAGGTCGAGGAAGGCCGACGCAAAATCCAATGCCTGACAGATGCCGAGATTTTGGCCGTGGCGCGTTTGGCCAAACGGTTGGAACGGCAAAACAAATGTCCCCAGGATGTGGAATGGGCGTTTGATGCGGACTTGCCAGACGGTGAAAACCTGCTGGCGCTGCAAAGTCGCCCCGAAACCATCTGGAGCCAGAAGAAAGCCGACACCCCCAAAAAGACCTATGAAACAGGCATGATGGGTATCGTTGGAACACTGACCACTGCGATGCCTGTAAAGCGCTGAGGCGCAGGCGAACAAGCAAAAAGGGAGGAATACATACATGGACGCCAAAGCATCGCTGTTTCCCAGCGCATTCGACGTAAAACCACCAAAAGGGGCCGAAGGCTGGGAAAGCCTTTACCCCTATTACACCCGTTTTCAGCCCGCCCGCAGGGTTGAGGATGACGGGAAATTCTGGTTCTGCAACAGCCAGCACTGGCCAACCCCGCTGCGCCCGTTTGACGTGATCTTCCTTGATTTCGCGATCAAATGTCTGGGCCAGTACAACAGCCGCCACCTGCTGGTGCCGCCGGCAAACGGTATTGATTACCGCATCCTGAACGGCTTTGTGTATTTCAGCCCGGTCGCTGTAGCACCACAGGATATTGAGGCACGCATCCCGCACTTCATGGAACGTGCAGGGCACTATTTTGGCAACTGGAACGACCTGTTGGTCAACTGGAAAGCCAAAGTCATGGACATGATCGCGCAGATGAACGCGATCAGCTTTGAAGAATTGCCGGATATGGTACCACTGGAATGGGTCAAAGAGGGCAGGGGGCTAGACAATACCAACGCCATTTTTGAAGCTTACGAAAAGCTGATCGATCTGTCGTACAAAACCTGGCAGTACCATTTTGAATTTCTGAACCTTGGTTATGCAGCCTATCTGGATTTCTTTGGTTTTGTGAAATCGCAATTCCCGACCATCCCCGATCAGGCAATTGCCAAGATGGTGCAGGGCGTTGATTCTGAGCTGTTTCGCCCAGATGACGAAATCAAGAAACTGGCGCGGCTGGCGGTTGAACTGGGCGTCGATGATGCGTTGATGACGGGTTCTGTGGATCAGGCTTTGGCGGCAGTTGGTGCAAAGTCCAATGGTGCAAAATGGCTGGCGGCGTGGGAAGCGGCGAAGGATCCGTGGTTCAACTTTACCTCTGGGAATGGGTTCTATTCGACCGACAAATACTGGATCGACCATCTGGACATTCCGCTTGGCTATTTGCGCGACTACATCCCTCGCGCCAAGGCGGGCGAAGCTATCGAGCGCCCAACTGCGCGGCTTTTGGCCGAGCGTGACCGCATCACCACAGAATACCGCGAGATGATGGATGACGACGCCCAAGCCGTTTTCGATGGCAAGCTGGGTCTGGCGCGCACGGTGTTCCCCTATGTCGAAGACCACAACTTTTATATCGAGCATTGGGCGCTGGGCGTGTTCTGGCGCAAGATGCGCAGCCTGTCTCGGCTGTTACAGGGGGCTGGATTCTGGCCGGACGAAGACGGCATGTTCTATCTTAACCGCAATGAAGTGCGCGATGTGCTGTGGGATCACTGTTCAAGCTGGGCGATTGGCACGCAGAATGTCGGAAGCGCGGTATGGCCCGAAGAAGTGGTACGCAGGCGCAAGTTGATTGCTGCTTTGGCCTCTGAACCGCCACTGCCCGCGCTAAACAACCCGCCAGAAGTTATCTCGGAACCCTTTACCATCATGCTGTGGGGCATCACATCGGATGCGATTGACCGCTGGGTCGGTGCGGATGCGGATGATAGCGCCGGACTGAAGGGGATGGCGGCATCGCAAGGCGTGGTTGAGGGTATCGCGCGGGTGTTGCGCAGCCCCGATCAATTGGGCGAATTGCAGAAGGGTGAAATTCTGGTCACCCCGGTCACTGCACCATCCTGGGCGCCAGTCTTTGGCAAAATCGCCGCCGCCGTTACCGATATTGGCGGCATGATGAGCCACGCGGCGATTGTGTGCCGCGAATATGGGCTGCCTGCGGTTACAGGCACCGGCAATGCAAGTACCAAGATCAAAACGGGTATGCGGCTGCGGGTAGATGGCA